>JBJTHB010000120.1:0-13171 GCA_046094245.1 Actinomycetota bacterium | reverse complement strand
ATTACCAATTCTCGTCTTGGGATGAAGATGCTTTTGCAGAATTAAAGAAAAATCGAGATGCGCGAGTTTCTGTCGAGACATTTAAGGTTTTACGGAAGAACAACCTTGATTTGCTTGATGGCATGAGCGATTCTCAATTACAAAGAATGGGCATAAAGGCTAATGGCGAACCGATCTCGTTGATTGATTACGTGAGCAATATGTCGAGGCATGTTCGCACTCATCTAGAACAAGCGGTGGCTGCCGCACAATGAAGAGAATATTTCTACTTATCATCGCTCTCCTGTTGACTGGATGTGCTAGCCAATCCAACTCAGGATATTCATCGCAAGACATCATGTTTGCCGAGATGATGATTCCACATCACCAACAAGCGATTGAGATGTCTGATCTTGCACTTAAAAATTCAACCAATCCAGAAGTATTGGCGCTAGCTCAAGAAATCAAAGATGCACAAGCTCCCGAAATAGAGCAGATGAAATCCTGGGGAGCATCGAGCATGGCACACATGGGGCACATGATGGATGGCATGCTCTCTGATGAAGAGATCTCCGAACTTGCTGCTGCACGTGGAGGTGAATTTGATCGACTATTTCTCGAGGGAATGATCAAGCATCATGAAGGTGCGATTGATATGGCAGAAATGGTGATTGATTCCAAGAATGCCGAGGTTGCAGCTCTTGCAAATTCAATCATCGAAGCGCAACGTGCTGAGATTGCTACGATGAAGGAGTTATTGACCGGGCTTGGTAACGGCTAAGGAACTCGACTTTAAAGGCTTGGAATTCTCCGTTATTGATTGCTGTGCGCATCTGTTCAACAAGAGACACGATGAAATGAAGATTATGAATCGTTGCAAGAGTTGAACCGAGAATTTCTTTAGCGCGGAAGAGATGGTTGAGGTAGGCGCGACTGTAATTGGAGCATGTGTAACAAGTGCAATTCTCATCGATGGGCGAATAATCACGGCGATAAGAGCCGTTGGAAACATTGAAACGTCCGGTCGGTGCGTACACAGCGCTGGTGCGAGCCTCGCGGGTTGGGGCGACGCAATCAAAGGTATCTGCACCATTCTCAACGCCCGCAAAGAGGTCTGCGGGTTCACCGATCCCTAGAAGGTGACGCGGTTTGTGAGCGGGCAATTCTTCCGTCATCCAGCTAACAATGGTGCCGAGCATTGATTTATCTAGCGCGCCACCAAGGCCAAAGCCATCAAATTCGATTCCCGAAGATTCCATTGTGCCAAGATCCCTCGCAGCTTTTCGTCGCAAATCTTCAAACTGTGCGCCTTGAAGTACGCCGAAAAGGGCTTGATATGGCTTCGTAGAACGTTCATCAGTCAATCGTTTATGTTCGTCAAGACAACGAAGCGCCCACAACCTTGTTCGTTCGAGTGAGCGTTCCTGATATTTGCGAGTGTTGTGCAGTGTTGTGAGTTCATCGAAAGCAAACATGATATCTGCACCAATTTTGTGTTGAACTTGCATGGAGATCTCTGGAGTAAATCGATGTATGGATCCATCAAGATGAGACTTGAATGTCACCCCATCATCGTCAACATGAGCGAGTCTTTCTCTCTTCTCGGCTATAACGTCGTCAGAATTTAACGAATCGCCTCCCATGTCGATAACTTTTTTGAATCCAACTCCGAGCGACATGACTTGGAAACCACCGCTATCGGTGAAGGTTGGGCCCTTCCAGTTCATGAAAGTGGAGAGACCACCTGATTCATCAAGAATGTCGGGACCTGGTTGCAAATAAAGATGGTACGCATTAGCTAGGACTGCTTGTGCGTTGACTCCTTCAACCGAATCAGGAAGGACGGACTTGACCGTGGCTTTAGTGCCAACCGGAATAAAAGCTGGAGTCTTAATTACTCCGTGAGGCGTGACAATCTCACCAGAACGACCTTGGCGATCTGGAATCTGTGATTGTACGAAGAAAGAAAAAGACATAGAACTCAATTGAACTAGGTAATGATTGCTGAAGCAATTACGTTAGGGTTTAACGGTGCTCAGAAAGCGGAAAACGAGCGAAAAAGGCTCGCCTTTGGGAAAGAGCTACTGGCGCCTCTGGAGCGCTCATGCAATCTCAAACTTAGGTGACGGAGTCTCTGCAATCGCATATCCGTGGCTTGCTTCGGCAGTAACTCGGTCACCATTTCTCATCGCACTTGTTGCTGTTGCCTCTCGACTCCCTTGGTTAGTTTTCACATTGCCAGCCGGAGTCATCACAGATCGATTCGACCGGCGGAAAATCATCGTTGCAATGGATTCATTCCGAGGACTGCTCGCTCTTTTTGTTGGCGTGATGGTGACTATTGAAGCTAATTCACTATCCAATTTGGATGAAGTAGTAACAAGCACCAGTTCACAAACAAATTGGTTGTTGTACTTGGTACTTATCGTGACAGCTCTTCTATTCGGTTGTGCCGAAGTCTTGCGAGACAACTCGGCACAAACACTTTTGCCGTCCGTGGTGAAAGAAGAGCAGCTGGAAAGTGCCAACGGTAAGTTGTGGTCCGTTGAATTTCTCACAAATAGTTTTTTTGGGCCGCCACTCGGAAGTTTAATTCTTGGTGTTGCAATCTTCCTGCCTTTCTATTTTGACGCTGCTACTTTCTTCATCTCTGCTGCGCTCATCCTTACCTTGATCCCTTCAATGAAAGTCAATCCCGTCTCCCAAGGAAAAATTCTGTTTGGCGTCGAGATTCGCGAGGGATTTAGCTGGCTATGGAGACATGAGCTGCTTCGTCCTATGGCAATCATCTTGGGGTTGATGAATGCCCTGGGTGCGATGATGACCGCTGTATTCATTCTCTTTGCTCAAGAAATCTTGCAGACTTCAGTTTTTGTCTTTGCGATATTGGGAACTGCTGGAGCGGTTGGAGGCGTTATCGGTGGAGTTGTTGCGCCGAGAATCTCCAAGCTCCTCGGAAGCGGGAAATCACTTGCTGTAACACTTGCAGTCATGCCGATTACGGGCGTGATCATCGGCTTTACATCCCACTGGCAGGTTCTCTGGGTTTTAACGGCAATTTCAACGATTTTCGCTGTTCTCTGGAACGTAATAACAGTCTCCCTGCGCCAAAGCATCATCCCTTCCGAATTACTCGGGCGAGCGAATAGCGTCTACCGATTTTTTGGCTGGGGGAGCATTCCGATAGGGGCGTTTGCTGGTGGAGTGCTAGTCAGCGTGATGGAAAATCTTGCCACTCGTGAATTAGCGCTACGTTCGCCATATTTTCTTTCTGCAATCCTAGGAACCATTTTATTGATTTTTGCATCGCCAAAGTTGACCACTGAAAGAATCGAGCGAGCACGCGCTACTTCATAAATCCGATTTTGGTCCAATCAATTGAGGCAAAACCAAAAGAACCGAAATTTGCCAGGTTTTTGACGGTAACGGAAGCGGCCGGCCAGTCATAGAGCGGAATATTGAAGGCGTTCTCCCATAGTTCAGTATCAACTTGATTCGCGAGTGAACAACGTTGGGTGGGATTAATTTCGGCACGTGTTTTCTTAATGAGCGAATCGAGTTTTGTCGGAATTGAATCTTTGGAAAAATTTTGGGTTGATGTCTTTGCATACAAGTTCATAGCGCCAGTTATGGGAAGAGTTGAGCTGCTCCACGCAAAGGAGGCGAGATCAAATCCCAAAGTTGTTGGGTTTACGTAATTGACGAAAAATTCTTCGGTTGGGACTTCAACGAGTTGGATATCAATTCCGATTGGCTTGGCGCGGAGCATGGCTTGGGTTAGCAGCGCTATGTTTTCTCGGACGTAATTGCTGGAGGGATACAGGAATCGCAGAGAAAGTTGTTGATTGGGCTGAATTCCATTTTTAGGCGGGCCAACGTAGTAGCGCATCCCTAGGATCTTGCTCTTTCCGCTAGCGTCTTTTTCTTGCACGCTGGTTGCAGGAATCCACCCAGCTTGATCAAGGAGTTGGTCAGCGCGAGCAATATTCTGACGGCTCCAACTGCCTGAAGTATCTTTATAGCAGGCTTGCCCCGCTGCAAAAATGCGATTGTTCTTGGTTGTCGGAGACGACACAAAAAGCCCGGTGTTCACTTGAGTAAGAGCGTCTCTGTTTAAGGCCAGAAGTATTGATTGTCGAACAGAGGTGTCACTCAAGATTGGATTCTTCGAATTAAGGGAAATCTGCTCCCATTTCTCTGAACTTGCCACCGCATGAATGGTAAATTTTGGATTAGCGCGCACCTGTCGAATAACAGATGCATTATCTGTGACATCAAGATAACTAATCTCATCATTAATCAACGCTGCTAACTGGTTTTCAGTAGGCAAAATACGAAATGTCACATTGTCGAGAATAGGTTTTGTGCCCCACCACTTCGTATTCCTAACCCAAGAGATTGATCCCTGCTCGCGATTGATCGAATCGAAAATAAAAGCGCCCGCGCTCACGAGAGGCTTTGCGCGCCACGTGCCATTAAAGGAAGCTGGATCTTTGGTGAGCGAGGCCGGAAGCAAAGGCGAAAATAATTCTTGCCAATCTGCATATGGTTTTGACATTGTGATGATGATTTCGTTTGCGCTCTTTCCGGCGGTGATTGTTTTGATACTGGAGTAACCATCGCTTGAGAGAATCTCAAAGTTGGGATTCTTCCCTCCAAGTGCTCGGAGCATTCCCACAAAGTCTGCTAATGCGATCTTTTTCCCATCACTCCACGTAGCTTTAGGATTCACAACAATTCGAAGGGTTTGTGGAGAGGTGCGTGTTTGAGTAAAAGATGAAATGTAATTCTTATTGGCGGTTAGCTTTCCTTGGCTATCGGAATTGAAGAGCATCGGTAGGGACGCGCTCATCATGCGGTTGATGTCTGGATCGTTTCCATCTCGATGCCAGGGATTGAATTGGCTCGGCTCGTGAGCAATCGGCAAGAAAAGGGTGCCGCCGGGCTTCAATTTTGACGTGGGTTGGGCGTTAAAGCTGCTGGATTGATTGGCGTAGGCAGGTAATGGAGAGAGTAGGAGGCTCGCGATTGCCAAAATCGGAGCGAGATAGGACCCCCTTTTCAGACCTTTTTTCAGACCTTTTGCCATGAAAACCCCCGTCAGACCACATCTATTCGACGAGCCTAGGTCATCGATTCTCACACCGGGGCGAGGCGCGACCGCAGCCGATTCCCGAGAATTTGGCAACGTTTTCGTTATCTTTTTTCGCAACAACTATGTTGTGGAAATATCGTCAGACGGGAATAATCGCGCCACGCATAACGGAAGTAAGGCAGTGAAACGGTCGACTTTTCACCGCTCCAATTCCTCCCTCGATACCTTTCAGGAGGTTAAGTTGAAAAACAAGAAGTTACGAGCAGCCATCGTTGGATCACTTTCGATCCTTCTTGCTGTTTCCGCAGTTCCGCCCGTTAACGCGGCGAAGAATGGAACTGTGATTCTCCACGAACCAAATCCACTATCTGGCTTCAATTCAGCAGTAGTCGGTTTTAACTTGGTAACAAACTCCACCATCGGTTACTTGACCGGTATGGGCTTTGGTTACTACGACTCTTCAAGAACTTGGGTACAGAACACAACATTTGGTTCTTACAAAGTTACTTCAAACAAGGCAAATGACTTCCGTGTTCAATACACAGTAGCCCCTGGCCGCGTTTGGTCAGATGGAACTCCGATCAATGGAATTGATCTTCTCTCATCTCACATGATCTATAGCCGTGATTACGCAAAGGCAGCAGGTCTTGGCGATTGGGCTAAGGGCGACAAGATGGCGTTCAACGCTGCAGGTCTCTCTTCCAGCACATACTCGCTCTACCAGACTGGCGATCCAGTCGTAAGCTCTGATGAAATGTCAGTCACCTTCCGCTACAAGCAGAAGTTCCCAGACTGGTGGCTTTCTGTAATCGGACCACGCCCAGTTCACGCATACACCTTGATTGCTGAAGGTAAAACTTCACTCCAGACTGTTGCGCAAAGCGAAGCTGCACGTGCTCGTTGGTATGCGGCATACAAGTCTAAAGACACAGATCTTCTCAAGAAGATCGGTGATATCTGGTCAACTTCGTACAACAGCCCAGATGTAAACGCTGCAACCACAAACCCACTTCTCTGGGTTGGTAATGGTGGCTTCAACGTTGTGAGCGCAGTCAAGGGTCAATCAGTAACCTTGAAGGCAAACCCTCTTTATAACTCAGGACCTAAGGTCTCTGGAGATATCAAGAACATCATCCAGAAGTACGTAGCTGACGGAAACCCAGTAGTTCAGGCTCTTGGAAACGGTGAAGTTTCACTCTATTCAGGACAACAGACTGCTGACGGCGTTGCTGCTCTTAAGAAGCTCAGCGGAGTAACCACTGTTGGTGGTCTCGGTGGAGCATATGAGCACGTCGATCTTCGCTCAGGCGCTTACTTCTCTGGCGGAACTCCTTACACCGGTCTCTTTGCAGGAAACGGCCAGAAAGCTACCGACCTTCGTCGTGCATTCTTGCTCTGCGTTCCTCGCCAAGAAATCGTTGAGAAGTTGATTCAACCAATCAACGCAGAAATTCCACCACTTCGCTCTGTAACAGTTCCATCACATGAAGATGCTAAGTATGCAAAAGTCATTGCTGCTAATGGATCTGCTTACTATGTTGGATCACAGGCAACACTTAATTCACGCGCACTTGCGTTAGTGAAGAAGTATCACCCAGATGCGATGCAGAAGCCATTGAAGGTTAACTTCTTGGTTCCTGGAAACAATGCACGTCGTGCAGCACAGGCGCTCTTGCTCAAGGCAAACTTGGCAAAGTGCGGCTTTGATGTAAACCTTGATACGCAAGTTGATTGGTCACCAAAGCTTCGTGATTCCAAGTACGACGCAACATTCTTTGCCTGGGCTGCAACCAGCACAGCGCAAGGTTCAATCCGCGCTAACTGGCGTTCAGATGGCTCCAACAATTACAGCGGAGCTAACTCTGGTGCGGCGCTCGATGCTGTTTTGGATGATGTTTTCGGTCGTCCAATGTCAGACTCAGTTCTTTCCACCGCGTTCATCAAGATCGAACGTGAAATCTTTGGAAAGGCCTACACACTTCCGCTTTACCAGCACCCATCCGTAACTTCATATGACAATGACCTTAAGGGCGTTAAGGCCAGCTCGTTGTCTCCTGTGAAGGAATGGAACTTCTGGGATTGGAAGTACTAAAGAAGTAGGGCTTCGCGCCCAACTTTGAAGGCTTGTTGGGCCTTAGGGAAATGTCACCCATTTCCTTGGGGCCCGCAGGCTTTATTTTTTGAAAATTTCAGTAACATTCGGGAACTCGAAATTGGGAAGGGGAAAGCCGTGCTAGCTTTTATTGCACGCCGCATAGGCGTCCTATTCCTCATTCTTTTTGGCTCCAGCTTTATCCTCTATAACTTGGCTGCGATTGCTGGAGATCCTGTGGGCGATCTTCGCTTCAGCGATGATCCAGAAATTCAGGCACAAATCAAGGAATTAGAAACCTTCCTTCGGCTTGATGTCCCACCCCCGCTTCGCTACTTCATCTGGCTGCGCGGCGTCCTAGGAATCTTCACCGGCAATCTGGATCTTGGACTGACGCGACTCCGACTCCCTGTGTCTGGCGAGATCGCGACCGCGATGCCTATCACCATCCGCTTAGTCATATTTGCAACAATCTTCGCAATCATCGTTGGTATTGCGCTCGGAATTGTCACAGCACTTCGCCAATACTCACGATTCGATTATTCGATGACCTTCTTTGCTTTCTTGCTCTTCTCACTCCCAATCTTCTGGGTGGCAGTTCTTCTCAAGCAATACCTCGCGATTCAATTCAATACGTTCTTGGCAGACCCGCAGATCACCACCTCATGGAAAGTCGGTATTGGTCTAGTTGCTTCTATATTCTGGGGATCATTGCTCGGTTCTCGCCGCGGAAGTTTCTGGAAAGTCTTCGGTATCGTTTTCGTCTCAACCTTTGCATTCCTCACATTTGTTGATGAAGCAAATTGGTTGACTGATCCGGCGCTTGGTCCAGTCCTTATAGGTCTTCTCTCTGTCGGTATTGCATTTGGCATTACTTACCTCAGCACCGGATTTGGAAATAAATCCGCGCTCTACTCTTCCTTGACCATGGCGCCGCTGACTGTAATTTCTTATTTTGTTGTACAGAATTCACTCAATTCATCGTCGTCAATCCCTCAACTTCTGCGATACGCCCTCATCACAATCGTGGTCTGCGTAGTAGTAGCGCTGGCATTTGCCCGCATCGATCGCGGTCCAGTCATTCGAACGACGATTATTACCGGATTGCTCTCTGCTCATTTAATCGTGGTCGATAAGTTTATGCAGACCTGGAAGCCTTATATGGAGGAAGGCGCCGTCAGCTTTAGACCAATTCCGACTCTCGGTCAGGCGAAAGAGCTTCTTACTCCCAATGAATTCTGGATTTCTACGCTTGATATTTTGGTTCACTTGTTCCTACCAACAATCGCACTAACTCTGATCTCGTTCGCTGGTTACATCCGATACTCCCGTGGAACTCTTTTGGAAGTTTTGAATCAGGATTACATCAGAACTGCGCGTGCTAAAGGTCTGAATGAGCGCACGGTCATTATGCGTCACGCATTCCGCAACACATTAATTCCGCTCACCACCATCATGGTCGTTGATTTTGCTGGCATCGTCGGTGGCGCAATTATTACCGAGCGAGTTTTCGGTTGGTATGGAATGGGAACTCTCTTTAATCGAGCAATTGGAAGTCAAGATCTCAATCTTCTTATGGGCGTTTTCTTCATCACCGCAACATTGGCTGTTGTTGCCAACCTCATCGCGGATCTTCTCTATTCAGCACTTGACCCAAGAATTCGTGTGGGGAGCGGAAAGTGAAACTAGGAAAAAAGAAGAGCGACGTTGTCGAAGAATTAACGATTGAATCTGGCGAAAACGCGATTGCGAATAAAGAAGTTGAAGGCCTCACGCAATCTCAGATTATTCGCCGCCGCTTCTTTAAACATAGAGCTGCGGTCGCATCGCTCATTTTCCTCTCCTTCATCATCATCTTCGTCTTCTCAGCAGTGGATTCAACTTTTGGCCCAATCAAAACCAAAGGTTGGTGGAAGTGGACTCCAGAAGATCTTCCCGAACTTCGTTTTGGCGATTGCCCGAATGACACCATCGGTTGTCCAACAATTTCGGTTATCCCTAAGTTCCTTGGTGGACCCGGAATTGGCTTAGGAGATCATCCTTTTGGCCAAGATGACATTGGTCGAGATTACTTCTCGTTGGTCATGAAGGGCACTCAACGTTCGATTCAAGTTATGTTCGTTATTGGGTTCTTTGCCGCAATCATCGGAACTGTTGTCGGTGCGATTGCTGGTTACTACCGCGGTGTTGTCGATAACGTCTTGATGCGCTTCACAGATTTCATCATCACAATTCCCGCTGTTATCGTTGGCTCGGTTATTGGTTCTAAGTTCGGAAATCTAGGGGCCATCGTTCTTGCGGTGTATCTCGGTCTTTTTGCCTGGACAGGCTTATCGCGTCTCGTCCGTGGAGAATTCCTTACGCTTCGTGAGCGTGAATTCGTCGATGCAGCTCGCGTTGCTGGTGCATCAACTCGAAGAATCATTTTCAAACATATTCTCCCGAACGCGGTTGGCGTGATTATCGTCTCCGTGACCTTACTTCTCTCAGGTGCGATCTTGCTTGAGACTGCTCTTTCGTATCTCGGCTTTGGTGTGGTTCCGCCTGATGTCTCGCTGGGTCTTTTGATTAATCAGTATCAGGATGCATTCACTACTCGTCCATTCTTGTTCTGGTATCCAGGTTTCTTCATCGTCAGCATTGCACTGAGCATCAACTTCATTGGCGATGGACTACGTGATGCATTTGATCCTCGCCAGAAGCGTAAGATTACGAAGAAAGAAAAGCAGAACGCGCGTCTTATTGCCAGGAATCAGGCGTAGGCGATCAGATGAAGAATAACTACGCCCAGAGCCAGAGCGACAAAAATGTATTTGGCCAGATTATTGACTTTAATTTCGCTGGAAATTTCTCCTGCTGTGATTCTTTCGCGATTGTCGATGAAGGTACGAGCAATCAAGGCCGCAGCTCCAGAATCAGATCGGGGAGAGTCAGCCGCTCTAATGCCAGCTCCCTGTTGATGAAATCCGCGCAGTTCGCTGGGATGAATGGCGCGATGTTGGGAACGAGAGGGTCCTGCTGCAGCCCAACACTTCGTGATTCCATGATGACTCGTAATGTTGAGAACGAACTTCGTGTGAACCTCACTCACGTGGTTCCAGTCCAAAATAGTCGTGGAAAAGGGATTTCTGATTGCCAAGCCAACGTCAGTGAAGAGCAGAGCTGGTCTTTGAATTCCAATGTAGACGGATGCTGCGATCAGAAGTGTGAGTGCGCTGAAAGCGAGATTCTCGACTTGGGTGTACGTGGAATCCACGACCGTGGTCAAGAACATTCCAAGGCAGAAGATGTATCCCAGAGCGCTGTAGATTCGCGCGCCTTGAGAGCGGAAAATAATGGGATTACCACCGGTGCGAGCCAGAATGTTGAATGGTGATTGATTCATGAGTAACCCAATCCTAAAGGTTAAAGATTTCTCAGTCGATTTCTGGGTTGATGGTGTCTGGTATCCAGCTGCCATCAATATGAACTTCGAACTCCACCCTGGCAAGGTTCTTGCGATTGTTGGTGAGTCAGGCTCAGGTAAATCAACAACAGCGCTTGGCTTGATGGATCTACTGGCTTCTAATGCACGACGTAGTGGCCAAGTTCTCATCAAAGAAGTCGACATGATTAATGTGAAGAGCTCCACACTTCGCAGTTTCCGTGGAAAAGAAGTGGCGTACATCTTCCAAGAGCCGATGACTGCTCTCAACCCGGTTTACACCATTGGCTTCCAAATCGTGGAAACACTGCGCAACCACTTCGACATGGGGCCGAAACAAGCTCGCGTTCGCGCGATTGAATTAATCACAATGGTTGAAATTCCAAATCCTGAACAATCTTTTGATAAGTATCCACACCAACTCTCTGGTGGTCAGCGCCAAAGAGCAATGATTGCCCAGGCGCTTGCATGCGATCCAGGCTTACTTGTTGCAGATGAACCAACCACTGCACTCGATGTAACGATTCAAGCTGAAATCCTCGATTTAATGCGTAACTTGAAAGATCGCCTCAACTCAGCGATTCTATTGATCACTCACGACATGGGCGTCGTGGCAGATATGGCTGATGAGATTCTGGTGATGAAAGATGGCCTCACTGTCGAACATGGAACTGCTGACCAAATTTTCAACCGTCCGAAGCATCCTTACACCACCCAATTACTTGCAGCGGTGCCAAAGCTGGGTTCATCAAGAAAACGAGTTCTCAAAGTCTCACACGATGCTGAACCGGTTCTCAAAATGCGCGATGTCACGATCGAATATCCGAAGCGCGGCCGTGTCCCAGCATTTACCGCCGTTAAGAACTTCTCACTTGATATTTTCCCGGGCGAAATCGTGGGACTTGTGGGCGAATCTGGCTCTGGAAAGACCACTGTAGGTAAGGCAGCTATTGGTTTAATTCCGATTAAGTCAGGAAGTCTTGAGATTGTCGGAAAGGACATCAGTAAGGCTTCGCAGAAAGAACTCTTCACGATCCGTCGACACACCGGAATCGTCTTCCAGGATCCAGCATCCTCTCTTAATCCGCGCTTGCCGATTGGCGAATCGATTGGAGAGCCGATATTCCTTGCAAAATTAGCGCAGGGAGATGAGCTGAATAAGAAGGTTGAGGATCTTCTGGAACAAGTAGAACTTCCACGTTCCTATCGCAACCGTTTCCCACACGAACTTTCAGGCGGACAACGTCAACGTGTCGGAATTGCGCGCGCACTGGCACTCACTCCCGATCTTTTGATTGCTGATGAGCCAACATCAGCCCTTGATGTCTCGGTCCAGGCACGTTTCCTTGAACTTCTTCTGGAGCTACAAGATAAGTTGAAGTTTGCCTGCCTCTTCATCAGCCACGATCTTGCAGTCGTTGACATCCTCGCTCATCGCATCGCTGTAATGCAGAATGGTCTTCTCGTTGAAGAAGGCGATAGAGATGCAATTCTCAATCACGCGAAGGATCCATACACTCAACGTTTGATTGCTGCGGTTCCTGTCCCAGATCCCGCCGAACAGAAGAAGCGCCGCGAAGCACGCTTGGCAGCCAAGAAATAAAGACAATAATGGGGGCATGACAATGCCCGTTTCGTTATCCGCGTTTGGCCTCTCCCGTGAATTCGGGTACATGCAACATCAAGATCCTGTTCGTTCACTTTCATCAGCAAATGAAGCATGGGATGAAATGGCACGTAATCTTCCCAAATACCTTATGGGTAACGATTTTCGCTCGCGTGTAAAAGCGCTCCCACCATTCAAACTCGATGCACTCACCAACGAAGGTGAGGTTCGTCGTGCAATGCTGGCGCTGTCGTATATCGGAATGGCATATCAATGGTCTGAGAATGACGCAGCACATGTCATTCCCGCCATCCTGGCAAAGCCTTGGTACGAGTTGGGTCAGAAAGTTGGCCGCCCACCCATACTTAGCTACGTCTCATACTCCATCGATAATTGGTATCGCCTTGATCCGAAGAAAGACATTGAGTGCGGCAATATCGCGCTATTGCAATGTTTCCTCGGGGGACAAGATGAAGAGTGGTTCATCTTGATTCACATCGATATCGAGAAGAAGGCCGGTATTGCGCTCCATGCCATCGAGTTAGCGCAAAATGCGGTCGTCAATAACGATGCTGATGCATTGGAAATTGCACTAACTCAACTCCGTGACGGCATCAAGAGTATGTATGACGTTCTGGCCCGCATGCCAGAAAAGTGTGATCCATATGTTTATTTCCATCGTGTTCGTCCTTACATTTTCGGATGGAGGAACAACCCTGCGCTTCCTAATGGCGTTGTCTATGAAGGCGTGGATGCTCTTGGTGGTAAAGGAATGACATATCGCGGCGAAACGGGCGCGCAATCAGCAATCGTTCCAGCGCTGGATGGTGTCCTTGGAATTGAACATGAGCGCGATGAACTTCGTGAGTACCTCATGGAGATGCGTGAGTACATGCCGCCCAAGCATGTTGCATTTATTGAAGCCGTCGAAAATGGTCCTTCGGTCCGCGATTTCGTCAAAAAAGTAAATCGCCC
>JBJTHB010000119.1:0-10030 GCA_046094245.1 Actinomycetota bacterium | reverse complement strand
GATCGCAACGAATATTGTCCACGAAAGAAATTTAGTTCTATCGGCAATCGCACCTGAGATGAGTGCCGGCGTAATAATTGCAAACATCAATTGGAAAGATGCGAAGACAAGTAATGGAATCGGATATACGCCGCCATTATTAGTTAACTCATTAACGGCATCGCCAAGTCCGGATAGTGAAAAAGATCCATACCATGGTGAATCTGCTTCGTATCCAAAGGCTAATTTGAAACCGTACACGACCCAAAGCACGCTGACTACGCCAATGGTGACCATCGACATCATCATCATGTTCAATGCACTCTTTGCTCTAACCATGCCACCGTAGAAAAATGCTAGGCCGGGCGTCATGAGAAGAACGAGTGCAGAGCTAGCCAATACCCAAGCGGTATCGCCAGCGCTGATTGTTACTTCAGACATTATTTACTCCGAACTGGAATAGGAGGGAATCTCTGCACTGAGAATGGGCAGATAGTGCTCCCCGTCTATTACGCCGAATAGGCGCGCGAGGTTTCAGTGAAGTGACAGTTTTACAGCCTCTGTTACGTCTATGTTAAAAGATCGCGGATGTAGCTCTCGGGATCAAATATGTGAAAATCCTCTATACCTTCACCAGTTCCCACGAATTTCAGGGGCACCGACAAGGCCTTTTCGGTCGCGATTGCAACCCCACCCCGAGTGGACCCGTCGATTTTCGTCACGATCATGCCGGTTAAAGGAACGCTTTGAGAAAAGATCTCTGCTTGTGAGATTCCATTTTGACCTGTGGTTCCATCAAGTACGAAAAGAACTTCATTTATCGGAGTGACTTTCTCGACAACTCTTCTGACTTTTCCCAATTCATCCATCAAGTTGCTCTTGGTGTGCAAACGCCCAGCGGTATCGATAATGAGAATCTCGTAACCATCTTTCACTGCACGGGACGCGCCATCGAAGCACACTGCCGCGGGATCAGCGCTTTCCGCTCCTTGCAGAACCTCCACACCAATTCGTTTGCCCCAGGTTAGGAGTTGTTCGACTGCTGCGGCGCGAAAGGTATCGGCCGCGACGAGAAGTACTTTCTTTCCCTGAGCTTTGAAGTGATGTGCAAGTTTGGCAGCGCTCGTGGTCTTCCCTGTTCCATTGACTCCCACAATCAGAATCGTGGTTAAGGCTCCACTCGTCGTAGAAATTGAGCGACTAGCGTCAGAAAGAAAGGATTGCAAGGTTGCAATTACTGCGCTCTCTAGATTTTCAGCTTTCTCTCGTTTGACCGTTTCGATAATCTGATCAGCGACATTGACGCCTAAATCAGATTCGATAAGCACTCGACGAAATTCATCGAGATCCTCGATCGATGCTTTTGAGCGAGAGAACTTCGAAAGAAACGAGCCGAATAAGCCCATGGTTATGCAGGTTCAGTTTCGATCTCGCGCAATCGTTGCGAGATCACTTCCGAAACTCCATCACCACGCATCGTGACGCCATACAACGCATCGCCAATCTCCATTGTGCGTTTCTGGTGTGTAATGATGATGAGCTGTGACGCTTGGCGAAGTTCCTCAAGAACTCCAAGAAGGCGGCCAAGATTGGTGTCATCAAGGGCTGCCTCAACCTCATCCATCACATAGAACGGACTTGGACGCGCTTTAAAGATCGCAACCAGAAGTGCAACTGCGGTTAATGATCTTTCACCACCCGAAAGTAGCGACAATCGCTTGATTCGCTTTCCAGGAGGACGCGCTTCCACATCCACACCAGAATTCAACATATCGCTGGGGTCAGTCAGAATTAATCGACCTTCACCGCCTGGGAACAGGCGAGCAAAGATCTTCTCGAACTCACGGGCTGTATCGCGGAAAGCTTCCTCAAATATCTCTTGCACTCGATCGTCAACTTCTTTGATGATGTCGAGAAGATCCTTCTTCGACTTCTTGAGATCTTCAAGTTGTTCCGCCAGATACTTCAAACGCTCTTCGAGCGATGAATACTCTTCCAGCGCTAACGGATTGATCTTGCCGAGTAAAGCGAGTGAACGTTCTGCGGTAGCTAATCGCTTCTCTTGTTGCTCGCGAACATATGGAATGTAATCGCCTTGGCTGAGATTGCCCTCGTCATCCTCAATGAAGGTTGGGACATCTTTATCTGGTCCATACTCAGAAGTAAGCGTCAGGCTATCAATTCCAAACTCCTCCATTGCTTTGAGTTCAAGTTGCTCGATGCGTAGCCGTTGTTCAGCGCGAGCTATCTCATCGCGATGGACGCTAGATGTGAGTTGATCAAGTTCTGTTGAAAGCTCACGGAATGTTGCGCGAATTGCCAGGATTTCGCCATCTCTGTTGGAACGAGAGATCTCCAACCTCTCACGCTCTGCGTTAGCACGCGAGATCGAACTTTCAATTTGGATCAATGCTTCATAAGCGGCATCAGCGATGGATTGAGCCGTGATCGCGCCACGAGCACGCGCCTCTCGGCGAGCGATGTACTTGCTTGCCGATTCACGTTCGTTGCGAGCTGCATTCTCTAAGTCAGATGCTCGTTGGGCGATTGCTGCAACGCGCTCTTCCAAGGTTCGTAGACCCAGTCTGGCTTCAACCTCCACCGCACGCGATGTTGCGACATTCGCTCGAAGCGTTTCGAGCGCAGTTAAATCTGGTTCGCGAGGTTCTTCGCTCTTGCCAAACTCATTCTGCGCAATAGAAAGTTCGCTTTCATCTTCCTTGAGCGCGTCACGAAGTTCACCAATGGATCGCACGAGGCGCTCGACTTCTGCGCTGCTGCTTCTCACACTCTGTCCAGCGGCCGCAATCTGTTCTGCCAAACCAGCCATGGCCGCATCCGACTCGTTTAGTTTCGCTAGCGAATGATCATAGGTAGTCTGGTCATTGCGCATCCGGTTTTCGGTCGATGAAATTTCAAATCTAATACGATCACAATCATGGGCGTGCTTTTGAAATTCGATTTCGCTCTTCTCAATCATCGAAGTAATCTCAATGAGAGTTGAGCGCGATGTTGATCCACCACTTGCTCGTCCTCGTCCAACCAAATCACCATCGCGAGTAACGGCAATGATTGATGGGTTATTGCGAATCATCTGCTCTGCATCAGAGAGAGACTCCGCTGCTGAAAAATGTGCCAGCAGTCGAGGCAAGACAGAGTTCAACGTTGATGATGAAACTTTTGAAAGAAGCGAGGAGCCAGCGCTTTGAATTTGCGCACCGTCGTGTGAATCAAGACAATCGATGAAAAGTAGCTCGGCAGAACCCGCAGACTCTGTTTTCAAGAAAGTCAGGGCTGAGATCGCATGAGTTGCATCATGAACAACAAGTGCGTTCGCCAAGGAACCCAGAGCTGCTGAAACAGCTTTTTCCCAACCAGGCTCAACCGTGATGAGTGATGCAACGCTGCCTCGAACTTCAATTCCACGCGTATTGGTAAGGAGCGCACCACTTCCGTCCTTATGAAGCGTAGCTTGCCGAAGCGCGTCTACTTTTGCTTCAGCGGCGCTCTTCTCTCGCTCGGCGCGAGCTAACTCTTCATAGAGTTTTTCTACTTGCGATCGCGATTGAGCGAGCGCTGATTTAGCTTTCTCGAATTCGGCATCAAGTCCGAGTTCTCCCGCATCAAGCCCAGCAACTTCACTCTCAAGGCGCGCGAATTCACGCTTTGCTTCATCAACTCTGGCGTTTGCTTCTCCTAACGAGCTTTCCAGTCGAGCTATCTCCGAATTGGATCCATCGATACGTGATTGCAAACTCTTGATATGACCTTCTTGGCGAGCGGTACCTTCGCGATAATCAGCGATAGAACGTTGAGCGGCCGCAACGCGGTCTTCTTCATTCTTAAGACGCCCTTCGAGCTCAAGCAAAGTGCCTGAAGCGGCATTGAGTTCGGTGCGCGACTTATCGACAGAATTTTGCAACACCAACTCTTCATTTCGAAGCGTCTTTGCTTCAGCATCGAGAACTTCGGGATCGCGACCGGTAGAGCGAGCCTCATCTGCTTCTTCAGCCAAGAAGCGAGCACGTTCGGAAGCTAAGTTCTGGGTACCACGAAGTTTTTCGCGTTGTGCAGTCAAGTTGTAGTAATTGTCTTGTGCGGCCGTGAGTTGAGGACCTTCAGTAGCTGCCAAGCGATCAAGCTCGACCTCTCTGTTTCGTAGTCGATCCAGTTCTTGTTCAACTTCTGAACGACGTTGACGAAGCGCCGTTTCATCAGCGACTTCCGACGTCAAGGTGGAATTGAACGAAATTAGATCATCGGCAAGGAGTCGAAGTTTTGCATCACGAACATCTGCCTGAATCACCGCAGCCTTGCGGGCAACTTCTGCCTGCTTTCCTAGCGGACGTAATTGTCGGCGAAGCTCAGATGTGAGGTCTTGGACTCGAGACATATTTCCTTGCATCGATTCCAATTTTCGAAGTGCTTTTTCTTTCCGTTTACGATGTTTCAAGATTCCGGCAGCTTCTTCGATGAAACCACGACGTTCCTCTGGATTAGCCGTCAAAATCGCATCAAGTTGTCCTTGGCCGACAATGACATGCATTTCACGTCCAATACCGCTATCGCTCAACAACTCTTGAATATCTAAGAGTCGAGCCGATTCACCATTGATCTGATAATCACTCTGGCCATTGCGAAAAAGAGTCCGAGAGATAGTTACTTCGGTGAAATCAATCGGAAGAGCGCCATCAGTGTTGTCAATCGTTACTGAAACTTCAGCGCGACCAAGCGGCGCACGACCCGAGGTGCCAGCGAAGATGACATCTTCCATTTTTCCGCCACGAAGACTCTTTGCGCCTTGTTCACCCATCACCCACGACAGAGCATCGACGACGTTGCTCTTGCCTGAACCATTAGGCCCCACAACACAGGTGATGCCAGGCTCGAACTTGAGCGTTGTTGGCGCGGCGAAGGACTTAAAGCCCTTCAGGGTCATGCTCTTCAAATACACGGGTAGAACCTATCGGGGCGCGCCTAGGCTACTGGGTTATTTACCCCGCTTCGTGCCCACTTTTTTAGCGGGACGTCGTGGTTGGCAACGAGGGCAGAAATGTGATGAACGATTCCCAAACGCGATACGTCGGATCTCGGTTCCACATCGGGAACATGGCTCGCCATCCTGGCCGTAAGCCTCAAGTTCAACATCAAAGTAACCACTCTCGCCATTCACATTGATATAGAGGTCATCAAAACTAGTGCCACCTTGTTGTAGCGCTGCTGACATCACGTTCTTGACCGATGCAAGCACATCTTCGACTTCGTAACGTTTCAGAGTGTTTGCCAATCTCTGAGGATGAATCGATGCCTGCCACAGAGCTTCATCAGCATAAATATTCCCAACGCCACTCATAACAGATTGATCGAGTAATACTGGCTTAATCGGGCTCTTTTTCTTCATGATGCGACTAATCACTAATTCGAGATCGAAATGCGGATCAAAGATGTCACGGGCAATCCTAACGAAAGAGGCTGGAATCTCGTCTCCATTTTCGTGTACGAGTTGATCGATCGCAACCCAGCCAAAGGTTCGCTGGTCGATAAATCTAAGTTCACGTCGCTTATCTCCACAGTCAATTCTTACTCGAAGATGTTTCTCATCCGGCGCTTTCCTATCCTGAATGATGAATTGGCCACTCATTCCTAAATGTGCAACTAAACCAAGATTTCGATTTACCTCAAACCATAAGAACTTTCCCCGACGACGCATATCCACGACCTTCGCGCCTTCTACTGCCGATAATGGAGCGAAAGTAGTTGCGCGATTACCGCCTTTGTGGACTACCTCAATTTTCTTGATTTTCTTCCCGACAATCCATGGCTCAAGGCCACGACGGACCGTTTCGACCTCGGGTAGTTCAGGCACGTTTTTCTCTGACGCACATTACTTATCGGTTAATTGTGAAATTGCTTCGTAAGCGAGCCGTGCAGCAACTTGCTCTGCTTCACGTTTACTTTTCCCGTGACCCTCTTGATACGTCTCGCCATTCACAACTGCGACAGCAACAAAACTCTTGTCATGATCTGGTCCAGACTCAGTCACACGGTATTCGGGTGGTTGCCAGCCAGCAGCTGCGACGATTTCTTGCAGCGCGGTCTTTCCATCGAGTCCTGCCCCACGCGACAGCGCCTCATCAATTGCGCTCTTCATCAATCTCATGACTATGTCCGTTGTCTTAGCAAAGCCATGATCAAGGTAGATCGCACCTACTAATGCTTCAAATGCATCGGCAAGAATAGAGTTCTTGTCGCGTCCGCCAGTTACCTCTTCGCCTTTGCCAATTTTGAGCGCTGCCCCTAATTCAAGTTCTCGAGCAATGGCTGCAAGCGCCCGCATGTTGACGATGCCAGAACGCAAAGGGGAAAGTCTCGACTCATCTAGATCTGGGAATCGCTCGTATAACGCTTCGGTGATTACTAGTCCAAGAACGCTATCGCCAAGAAACTCGAGACGTTCATTAGTTGGCAATCCACCGAATTCATAGGCGAACGAACGGTGAGTAAGTGCGAGATTAAGAAGCTCTGGACTTACCGAAACTCCGAGCTTTTCGGTTAAAGCCAGGGTCAGGACTAGACCTCTAGAACTTGACGGCGGTTATATGTGCCGCAGGTAGGACAAGCAGTGTGTTGCAATTTTGGCTGTTGGCACTGTGCGCAGGTTGCAGTTGCGGCAGGCGTTGCTTTCCATTGGCTACGACGAGAACGTGTGCGCGAGCGCGACATCTTTCGCTTGGGTAATGGCACGGTAGTTCTCCTTCGTTTAAAACTTCAGTGCTTTCAAGAGTGAGCGCGTAAGTATCCCCCAGGTCGGAGATCTTTGCAAAATTGGAGGGCTATTCGGGCTTCCAGCCTGCAAGTCCCGTCCAACGAGGGTCAACAACCTCATGGCTATGGTCGTCTGGGAGGTCCCGCCATTTCTCACCACAGGTGGAGCAGAGCCCCTCGCAATCCAGAGAGCAGACAGGATTAATTGGCATCGAGAGTATTACCGCATCGCGAATCGCAATTTCGATATCGGCGATATCTCCATCCAAAGTAAATAGATCGTCATCGTCATCATTATGTTCTGAAGCACGACTCTCATAGAGAAAGAGCTCTTGGAATTTTTGGTCAATGTCTTGATTAATTGCAGCCAGACAACGTCCGCATTCGCCGGTGGCGCGCGATTGCACATCTCCAGTCATCAAGACCCCATCATCTACTGATTCAGCGCGGAAACGGATATCAATCGGTTCGTCACGGCGGATCTCCAACAACGGGATACCAATAGATTCAGGCGCAGGGAAACTCAATTCATATTCCCGCATCTCCCCTGCGCGACGCGGCAATTCATGAAGATTAATGCGAAAGGGAGATTGCGCTTTGGAGTTCATAGCGAAGATGCTCGTGATTAATCAGCAAGTTGTGAGAGGACATCTTTATCGCTTGCGCCTGCAAGTCGCTCACGTCCACGATTGACTGCTTCTAGCGTCTTATTCAAAATCACTTCAAGAGTCGCGAGCCGAGAATCAATGTAGGCATCCACTTCTTCACGCTCTTTTTCAACTTTCGCATGCGCTTCATCAATCAAACGGGCAGATTCTTCTCGCGCTGCCGCAACAATCGCGGTCTGTTCAACCATGCGAGCAACTTCTTCGCGAGCATGCGCGATTAGTTGTTCAGCGCTCTGTCGACCTTCTTCGATGATGCCTTCTCGATTGACAAGAAGTTTCTGGGCATTTGATAAATCAACCGGAAGTGCCTGATTGATCTCTTCCAGAATCCCAAGCAACTCCCCACGATGAACGACACAGGAAGCCGATAGTGGAACTGCGCGCGCTTCATTCACCATCGTTATGGCTGATTGCAGTTTCTCGATTGCTTCCATTTTTCTGCCCTCCTAGTTTCCTTGTGTACTCTGCGATTTGCGAGAGAGATCGGCCAGAACCCTCGCAGGGACAAGGTTCGAAACATCTCCCCCGTATCGAGCAATCTCACGAACTAACGATGACGACAAAAATGAATACGCGGGCTTCGTAGCCATCAAGAGAGTGTCGACACCTTTGAGTTGGAGATTCATCTGCGCCATCTGTAATTCATAATCAAAATCGCTAACAGCTCGTAAACCCTTCACGATCGCGGCAATCTTGTGGGTGCGGCAATAATCAACTAGTAAACCACTCCAGGTATCTACAGTTACATTCTTCAAATGCTTCACCGATTCGGTGATCATGTCGATTCGCTCTTCAATCGTGAAGAGTCCAGTCTTTGAGTTGTTCACCAATACGGCGATAACTACCTCGTCAAAGAGTCCGCTGGCGCGTTCAATAACATCCAAATGACCATTCGTGATTGGGTCAAAGGATCCAGGGCAAACCGCCTTCTTCATAGGGCAACGCTAACACGAGCCTCTCAATTGCGAATATGCGCTTTATCTGGGCTCCGCATAGTAAATCGTCGCAGCGCCATATTTTCTAACTTTTACTTCCGTCAACCCTGCAGGCCATGTGAGCGGACGAGCCTTGGAATTGCGCTCTATCGCAACAACTGATGACGGCTTCACAAAATTGTTTCTGATCAGAGCTGCAAGATTTTTTTCGATTTCGTTATTGGGGAGTTCATATGGAGGATCAACAAAGACAATGTCGAATGGAAAATCTGCCGGCTTATCCAAAAACTTTCCGACCGACATTGTTATCACCGAATGGGTTCCAATTCCGCTGATCTTTTCTACCAATTGAAAATTCTGACGCGCAACAGACGTTGCTTTCTCATCATTATCAACTCCCGTCACAATCGCTGCGCCCCTTGAGAGAGCTTCCACTCCAACCGCTCCCGAGCCGCAGTAGAGGTCTAACAATGAAAGATCATTCATTGAGCCAAATTCAGATTCCAGGGTTGAGAAAAGCGCCTCACGTGCGCGATCTGATGTCGGTCGCGTCGCACCAACGGGCGAGACAAGGTTTCTACCTTTTGCTAAGCCTGCAATGATCCTCATCAACGTTTCTCCAAATATGCGGCGCGTTCTTCTTGGCGCAATTTATCAACCGCGGACTTGAGATGAGGCATCATTTCAAGTCGAGGATTGGTTGCAACAATTCTCTCGGCCACCTCGCGGGCATCCGAAATAATCGCTTCGTCCCGAATAACGCGCAATAGTCGCAGGTGTGAACGAACGCCGGATTGAGCGCTTCCTAGGACATCTCCTTCACGTCTCTGTTCTAGATCCAATCTACTCAATTCGAATCCATCAGTTGTTGCGGCAACTGCCTGTAGTCGCTCCATGGAAGGAGATCCTTCGTCAACGTTCGTCACGAGAATGCATAGTCCAGGTGTGGAACCGCGACCAACTCGACCTCGTAATTGATGTAACTGAGAGACTCCGAAACGATCTGCATCCATGATGATCATCATTGAAGCGTTTGGAACATCGACTCCTACTTCTATAACCGTGGTTGAGACTAAAACGTCGATTTCATTACGAGAAAAGCGCTGCATAACATCATCTTTCTCATCCGATGCCATACGGCCATGAAGAGCGCTTACACGCAGACCATGAAGTGGCCCAGAACTCAATTGTGGGAATAATTCTTCAACTGATTGCATCGGAGTCTTGCGCGAGATCTCATCCTCTTCGTCCATCAAGGCTCGTGCACGAGAAAGTTCTTCGGATGTCAGACCGAATCGCTGCAAATCGGAATCATCACTTGCGCTGATTCGCGGCGCTACGACGTATACCTGGTGCCCATACGAAACCTCTTCTCTTGCTCGCTGCCATGCACGTTCCAGATGTGCTGGCTTTGAGAATGACGAGACAACATGCGTGGTGATCGGTGAGCGCCCTAACGGAAGTTCGCGGAGTATCGAAACATCAAGATCGCCAAATATAGTCATTGCGACAGTCCGTGGTATCGGAGTTGCCGTCATCACTAATACATGGGGTGGCTCTACTGCTCGTTCGCGTAATGCGTCACGTTGTTCAACACCGAATCTATGTTGTTCATCAATGACAATCAATCCAAGATCATCAAAATTCACGCGATCTTCGAGCAAAGCATGAGTACCAACGACT
>JBJTHB010000118.1:0-8572 GCA_046094245.1 Actinomycetota bacterium | reverse complement strand
TATCAAATGGGCAGTCATCATCACACTTCTTTCGATTGTTTTGGGTGCGATATATAAAGAAACACCGGTTCGCGCTCTCTTCTTAGCGCCGAAGGCGTTATGGAGCGCTCTGCCAATTATTGGCCAGCTTATGTTTGCGGTTGTTTTCGTGATTATTCAATTCGTCGCCATCTTCTGGTTCTTGAGTCGTGGCGGAATCGACACGTATTTCCCGGATGACATTAAGACTCGATTTACAGATGTATGGGGACAAGATCATGTACTGGCGCGAATTCGAGAAAATTTAGTTTTTCTGGAAAATCCGGAGAGTATTGAAAAACTCGGCGGTTATGTTCCAGGCGGAATTCTGCTCTGGGGTCCTCCCGGCACAGGTAAGACCCTTATGGCCGAATCCATGGCGGGTGAAACCGGCAAGCCATTCGTTTTCGTCGATCCTGGCGCTTTTAACAACATGTTCTTCGGTATCGGAATCTTGAAAGTAAAAGGTCTCTTTAGAAAACTTCGCAAGCTTGCTCTCCGCTATGGGGGAGTTGTCGTCTTCTTTGACGAAGCTGATGCGTTAGGCAATCGCGGCATCATGACGCAGCGAGGCCCTGGCGCTTATTCAACAAAAGATGAGTGCCGCGGCAGCGCGTATATGAGCGATGGGGCTAATTCCGTCATAACCGTGGATCGTTTGACACATCCTTCGACTCCGATCAACAAGCCTGGACTCGTAGAACGTTTCGTTATGGGCGCAGGCGCCGGTGGTGGCGGAGGAATGGGAACTTTGCAGGCGCTCCTTACCGAATTATCGGGTCTGAAAAAACCTCGAGGTTTCTTTAATCGCATCGTACGCAGAACGTTAGGAATGCGTCCCAAAAATCCGCCGAAGTATCGAATCCTTGTTGTGATGGCCACAAATATGCCTGAGTCGCTTGATGAGGCTTTGTTACGTCCAGGACGTATCGATCGCATGTATCGAGTGGGCTATCCGAGCAAAGCTGGACGCATTAGAACATATGAGGGTTACTTGGCAAAGGTTGCTAACAATCTAAGTAAAGAGGAAGTTGAGAAATTAGCAATCATCACTCCGTATGCCACCGGCGCAACCATCAAAGATTTAGTTAATGAATCATTGATTATGGCAATCAGAAATGGACGAACCACAGTCACGTGGGCGGATGTGTTGAAGGCCAAGCAGCTTAAACAACTAGGACCATCAGAGGATGTCGAATACATCGAGCGGGAACGTCACGCGACCGCTGTGCACGAAGCATGCCATGCAGTAATGGCGTACCGAGTCCGTAAACACATGGATATTGATATTGCAACGATCGAGAAAGGCGCCGAGTATCTCGGCATGGTTGCTTCCATTCCACCGGATGATCAATTCACCCATTGGAAGAGCGAGTATGAAGGCGACATTCTTGTTTCTCTTGCTTCATTGGCAGGGGAGCGGATGTTCTTCGATGGTGACAATTCATCCGGCGTCTCTGGAGATCTTGAATCAGCGACCACAGTCGCAGGTTTAATGGAAGGTTATTGGGGTATGGGATCCACAGTCTCGTCATACGCCTCCAGCAGAAGAATGGAGATTGGAGCTCCAGGTGGTGCCCGACCAAATGAAGCAAAGCAAGAAATGCGTCGAGCCCTTGCCGATCGAATCGAAGACAATTTGACCGCCTTACTTGAAAAGGCAGAAGAACTTTTGACCCAAGATCGTGTTCATATTTTGGCAGTCGCACATGCGTTGGAAACACATAAAACACTCTCGGGAAACGATGTACATGCTGTGATTGAGGGTCGATCTGGCGATGTGGTCGATGGAAGTAAGTACCTCAACGCTGAGAACATCGCAGCAATTGAGGCATACCACCTATCTGCTCTGGCGGCGCACAAGGAACATCGAAAGCCCGATGTTGCTTTGCCGACGCTGGTTTAACAGTACTTTCGATAGGCTTCACCCATGTCAGCCGGAGGAATCGCAGCAATCATCGCCGCTAGCGCGCTTCTGATCATTAGCTTCGCTGTTGCATACGCCGTTATTCGTTTAGGTAGAGCGATCGATGAAGTGGGGACAGCAGTAAAGGAAATCTCGAATGAGACGGCTCCATTACTTCATGAAGTCACAACCACTGTGGAACTGGTGAATGGACCATTACAGAGTATTAATAAGGTGACTAAGTCAATGGAGGAATTGAGTTCGAAGATTTCTTCCAACACATCTTCGTTCTTGGATAAGAACCAGATGGCTATGAAAGCTGCAGGGGCTGTTCTTTCGGCTGCGCAGTTAAGAAAGAAGAAAAAGGGAAAGCCCAGCAAAAAGTCGAAGAAGACTCGTTACGTAGACGACGAGGAGTTTTAGTACCTCGTGAACTCCGCCGAGATTCGGTCCCGATGGCTATCCTTTTTTGAAAGCAACAATAGCCTTGGCCTTCAACACACAGTGGTTCCTTCTGCCTCTCTGATTGCAGATGATCCCAATCTGCTTCTTGTAAATGCAGGGATGGTGCCCTTTAAACCTTTTTTCCTCGGAGAAATGTCGCCTCCCTACTCGAGGGCTACATCCGTCCAGAAATGTGTAAGAACTCTTGATATCGATGAAGTAGGTAAGACCACTCGCCATGCATCGTTCTTTCAGATGTGCGGCAATTTCTCTTTTGGGGATTATTTCAAAGAAGGGGCAATCGCTCTTGCTTGGGAATTATTGACTAAACCAACCCATGAAGGCGGATATGGATTTGCAGAGAATCGGCTTTGGGTAACTGTCTATCACGATGACGATGAAGCGGCGGACATTTGGCACCATAAAGTCGGGGTACCAAAGGAGCGAATTCAACGTCGTGGCATGGCAGATAATTTTTGGTCAATGGGAGTTCCAGGGCCCTGTGGGCCATGCTCGGAAATCTATTTTGATCGTGGTCCAGAGTATGGGCGCGAAGGCGGGCCGATCGCAGATGAAGATCGATATCTCGAGATTTGGAATCTTGTCTTTATGCAGAATATTCGCGGCGATGGTCCCGGTAAAGAGGGTTATCCCATCATTGGAGAATTACCGGCTAAGAACATTGACACAGGTTTAGGACTTGAACGAACTGCAGCGCTTCTTCAAGGCGTTGAGAACATTTATGAAATAGACACGACAAAACATATTCTCGATCGCGCAAGCTCCATTACTGGCGTGAAGTATGGAAAAGAAAATCGAAGCGATGTATCACTCCGCGTTATTGCCGATCACGCTCGTACTGCAACGATGTTGATAGGCGATGGGGTCACCCCTGGAAATGAGGGACGAGGCTATGTTCTTCGACGCATGATGCGAAGGACGACCCGCAACATGCGATTACTCGGCTCACCGGATCACAATATGGTTGAACTCGTCAAGGCTTCCATCGAAGCGATGGGTCCTCAGTATCCTGAACTCGTATCAGACCGAGACCGAATCACAAAGGTTGCGGAGGCTGAAGAATCGGCGTTCTTGCAAACTCTGAAGAGCGGAACATTGATTTTTGATCAAGCAAGTGCAGAAGTGAAGAGGGGCGGCGGAAAGAAACTCTCCGGAGATGACGTATTTAAGTTGCATGACACTTATGGATTCCCTTTTGATCTCACTTTAGAAATGGCAACCGAGCAGGGGTTGGCGATAGATACTGAGGGATTCACGCGATTAATGAAGGAACAGCGTGACCGAGCGAAAGCAGACGCCAAAGCGAAAAAGAGCGGCCATACTGATGTTTCGGAGTATCGCAAGATTGCTGAGATGGGCAAGAAGTTGGAATTCATTGGCTACACACATGCGGAGAGTGAATCGACGCTCCTCGGTTTACTTTGCGATGGATCTTTAGTTAAGGAAGCTAACGTTGGCGATGAAGTAGAAGTGGTCCTTGATCGCACACCATTTTATGCCGAAGGTGGAGGGCAACTCTCTGATGGAGGATTCATTCGGAATTCAGACGGCGCTGTAATCAACGTTGATGATGTTCAGAGTCCCATTCCAGGTGTCATCGTTCATCGAGGCCGAGTTGTACAAGGCTCGTGGTTAAGTGGTTCATCCGTCCATGCCCAGATTGATGTAGAAAGACGTCGTGCAATTTCACGTGCACACACCGCCACGCATATGGTTCATAAAGCATTCAGAGAGGTGCTGGGGGAGACTGCTACTCAAGCCGGTTCTGAGAACGCACCTGGACGTTTTCGATTTGATTTCCCTTCTGCTGGTGCAGTTCCTGAATCTGCATTGTCCGATGTCGAAAACCGAGTTAATGCGCTGCTGCTGGACGACCTAGAAGTCACAGCGGAAGAAATGTCTCAATCAGAGGCTCGAGCGATAGGCGCCATGGCGCTGTTCGGTGAGAAATACGGTGAACGAGTGCGAGTCGTGAGTGTTGGAGACTGGGCTCGCGAATTGTGTGGTGGTACTCATGTGGCGCGCTCCGGACAACTTGGGGTGGTAAAGCTCCTTGGTGAATCGTCTATTGGCGCTGGTGTACGTCGCGTCGAAGCGCTCGTTGGTGTGGATGCTTATTCATTCTTGGTTCGAGAACACATACTGCTCAACTCGCTGACGGATCTCATTAAAGGCAGTAAAGCCGAGGAATTGCCAGAACGAATATCCGCAATGATTTCGCGCATGAGAGAGCTCGAGAAAGAACTTGCAGGAATTAGGACTAAGCAAGCACTTGAAACAACTTCAGCGTTAACTGCTAAAGCTGTAACGATTGGTGAACTCTCTGTCATTGCTCATGATCTAGGACCAGGATTCTCAGGCGATGATCTTCGGGTTGTGGCGCTAGATCTTCGTTCCAAAATTGCAAATTCAATCGTTGCTCTAGCAAGCGCTGGCGATGAGAAGGTAACACTTGTCGTCGCCACCGACGAAGGTGCACGGAAGCATGGAATAAAAGCGGGGGCGCTCGTTAAAGTGGGATCTACCATCCTGGGCGGTGGTGGCGGAGGGAAAGACGATTTTGCGCAAGGCGGTGGTCTGGATAAGACAAAAATCTCCGAAGCGCTCGCAGCAATTACCCGATCACTGTCGTAACGCCAATGTTGATCTCAGGTCGTCGTCTAGGGCTTGATTATGGCGACGCAAGGATTGGAGTCTCCATAAGTGACCCAACAGCGATGTTGGCATCGCCGTTAATGACCATTAAAAAGGCCGAACTCCACAACCATATCGATGAAGTGTGTTCACTTGTACGTCAACACGATGTCGCAGTTGTCTATATTGGTTTGCCGCTACATCTGTCAGGAAACGAAGGTGATTCGGCGCTGAAAGCCCGGAAATTTGCAGATGCTCTGCAGAAAAAAATTGGTATTGAAGTTCAAATAAGACTGGTTGATGAACGATTGACCACTACTTCCGCGCAACGCCAGGCTCGAGAGTCTGGTAATCGATTATCCAAAGAAAATGTTGATCAATGGGCTGCAGTTGCCATACTAGAAAATGCGCTACATAAGGAAAGAAGCAGTGGTGAGTTGGCCGGAGTAGCGGTATGAGAAATACTAATTTCTCTCCGATCCTTCGATTGGGTTTGGCAGGGATATTTATTCTGATGTTGACACTGGGTTTACGGTTCCTAGCTCCTGGAGTTGAATCAGCGCCTGATTACGAGAGTGGAAAGCCTGGTCCTGAGATTGTTGTCGATATTTTTCCGGGAGAATCAGGGTCCGACATTGGAGCCAAATTGGAAGCTTTGGATGTTGTGAAGTCCTCGCTTGCGTTCTTCCGTGTTGCAGTAGCAGATGGAAGGTCAAGTCGCATTGCACCTGGAGAACACTCGATTGAGACCAGAATCCCGGCGCAAGAGGCGTTAAACCAATTACTTGATCCTGCCCGAATTCCCAATTTGATTGTTGTCCGCGATGGAGAACGCCTGACAGAGATTGAAGAGTCCATCATGGATTTCGGTCTTCCCAGATCAGAAGTGCGGAAAGCCCTTGAGGCAATGAATCCACCGCCAGGGTTTACAGCAACGAATGTAGAAGGATTTCTCTATCCCGCCCAATATTCTTTCAATAAAGGAATTTCAGCCGGCGAGATAGTTGAAGCGATGGTTGCGAAATTTATATCCGCAACCAGGGAAATAAATTGGAGATACGGCAATTTTTCCAGTGATGAACTTTTAACAATTGCTTCGTTAGTACAAACTGAAGGTACGCCCGATGTTTTCGGCAAAGTTGCTCGGGTGATCTACAACAGAATTGAGAAAGGAATGCCACTGCAGTTCGATTCAACTGTCCACTATGCGCTGAATAGACGTGGAGAGATTAGGGTGTCAATCGCAGACACTAAAGTGAAGAGCCGTTACAACACGTTTGTGTATCGAGGTCTTCCACCTGGGCCAATTGGAAGTCCAACAAGGGCGGCAATTGAGGCGACTCTCGCTCCAGAAACAGGGGATTGGCTTTACTTTGTGACTGTGAAACCCAAGGAGACCCGTTTTACTAGAAGCTACGATGAATTTTTGACGTGGAAAGCTGAATACAAACGAAACTTCAAAGCAGGATTGTTCGAATGAAATTCGCAGCTGTACTTGGTTCTCCTATTAAGCATTCACTCTCCCCAACTATCCATGGCGCTGCGTATCGAAAATTGGGTTTTGATGCTGTGTATGAAGCGTGCGATGTGGATAGTCAAGGGCTCCAAGCATTCTTGAGCTCAAAATTGGCACAAAGCGATTGGATCGGATTTTCACTTACGATGCCATTGAAGGAGAAAATATGTGAGATCGCGCAAGACCTCGGTATTTCCTTGGACGATCAATCAATTCGAATAACATCAGCTAACACGCTGTACCGAGATGGTGATAGTTGGAAGGGTACATCGACAGATGTGTTGGGCTTCTCTTTCCTATTGAAGAACCTCAATATACGAGAGGCCACGATAATTGGGGCCGGTGGAACAGCGCGCGCAGCAATTGAAGCCCTTGGTGAGGAATGCGCCATAAAGATTGTTCGCCGTGATGATAAACGTGACGACACTATACGGAGAGCTTTTCCGGATCGAGAGATCTCCTTTTCGCCATGGGTAGATCTTGATAAAGCATGGTCACGAACTCTGGTGGTTGTTGCAGTTCCGACACAAGCGACTCCTGACGTGGTTAAGACTTTCAAACCGCCGGAAATCTTGATTGATGCGTTGTATTCGCCGTGGTTACCTCCTGTCTCTGAATTACAGGTCCAGTCGGGCGGGAAACTTTTCTCTGGCATCGATTTATTGTGCGCTCAAGCTTTGGGACAGATCCGACTTATGACTTCGGAATCGTTTGACGAGAATGAAATCTTCAGCTATCTGAAATCGGTAGCATTGGAAGTGGTCACCAACCGATAACCCTGTTGAAAAGTATTAACCGCTCATCGCTTAGTCTCTAGTCTGGTGATGTGTTGTGGTGCCACCTAGCAATCTGTGCAGTTGTTATCACGGCATCAGACCTTCGCCACCATAAAATTCGACGACGAGACATTCTTCTCTCAGTAGTAACTTTCTTGCCGCTAGTTTCGATGAGCGCGCTCGTGCATGCGGTTGTGAACTACTTCTTTTTCCGTATTCTTCATTTGGTCACCTTGAGAGCAATTGGGTATGGCGATGTGCGACTTGCATTTGTGATTGGACTTTATTCAGGGTCATTGTTCAGTTCAATAAAATCGCTCGTATTCATAAATATCTACACTTGGTTGTCTGCGGGGATCTATGTATTAGTGAGATTTTCATGGGGTCGGACATCTACGAAGTCGCGAATAGCCTTCGCCCCCTTCATGTTTTTGGGTCTCGTTATTGCTCTCATGACAGCGAGATAGAGCGAAATGACGCATCTGAGTCGAATTCGAGCGACGCCAAAGGTCATGCATCTGCGATAATTCGGTCATGCGTTGGTTAACTGCAGGAGAATCTCATGGTCCTGCGCTCGTAGGAATCATTGAGGGCATGCCTTCTCACGTTGAAGTGACCACGCGAGATATCGATGAGGATCTCAGGCGCCGCAGATTGGGATTTGGTCGAGGGGCTCGACAGAATTTTGAGGCAGATAAAGTTTCAATTATCGGTGGAGTTCGACATGGAATCACACAAGGTGGACCAATCGCGATTCAGATCGCTAATTCTGAATGGCCTAAATGGGAGAAGGTGATGTCCGCTGATCCAGTTCCCCAGGAGGAAATTGAAAATCTTGGACGTAATGCGCCACTTACGCGCCCTCGTCCCGGTCACGCTGATTTGGTAGGAATGCAAAAGTATGGCTTCGATGATGCTCGGCCGATTTTGGAGAGGGCATCGGCCCGAGAAACTGCGGCCCGAGTTGCACTCGGGGCTGTAGCGCGACGATTCCTGCGACAAGTAGGTGAGATTGAAATCCTCAGCCATGTTATTTCTATTGGAGCAGCTGAGATTGATTCGGATTATGAACTGCCAACGCCCGCCGATCAACAACGCATCGATCTCGATGACGTCAGATGCGCTTTTCCGGATAGCAGCAAGAGAATGGTTGATGAAATAAACGATGCTCACGCTCAAGGGGATACGCTCGGTGGAGTAGTGGAAGTTCTCGCGTATGGAACTCCGCCAGGACTGGGTTCACATGTCCATTGGGAT
>JBJTHB010000117.1:0-6381 GCA_046094245.1 Actinomycetota bacterium | reverse complement strand
AGACCCATATGAAGCCTCGGCAAGAATCGATTAGGAAAAGGGTGCCCCCTACTCATGAGTTGTTCAAGCGAAAATCACCGAATTTCTTAAGAAATGTTATAAATATTCGCCTTTTTCTAGGGCAAATCGGACATCCCGTAGACTGCGCGCATGTCCAATGACGCTCCAATCGGAATTTTCGATTCGGGCCTTGGCGGTTTAACGGTCGCTCGCGCGATCATCGACCAGTTACCTCACGAATCGATCATCTATTTTGGCGATACCGCTCGCGGGCCATACGGACCGCGCCCGTTGGCCGAGGTTCGCTCTTTTGCCCTAGAAATCATGGATTCTCTCGTGGCTGCCGGCGTGAAGGCGATAGTCATTGCCTGCAATACAGCCAGCGCCGCAATGCTCCGCGATGCGCGTGAGCGCTATTCCATTCCTGTCATTGAAGTGATTCAACCTGCTGTGCGCCGCGCAGTCTCGGCGAGCAAGAGCGGCAAGGTCGGCGTTATTGGAACGCAAACAACGATCGATTCTCAGGCCTACAACGATGCTTTTGCTGCGGCGCCACAACTCTCGCTCACAACGGTGGCATGCCCTGACTTTGTCAGTTTTGTCGAACGTGGCGAAACCTCGGGGCAAGCGCTCACCAGCGCAGCTGAAAAATACTTTGCACCTCTCAAGAGTGCAGGAATCGACACCTTGGTCCTCGGTTGTACTCATTACCCACTCCTAACGGGCGTGATCTCGTATGTCATGGGCAACGATGTGACTCTGGTGTCCAGCGCAGATGAAACTGCCAAGGATCTCTACCGTGTACTCGTTGAGAAGAACTTACTTCGATCGCACGCACATCCAGCCGAATATCAATTCATCTCAAGTGGTGACCCCGATACCTTTGCGCACTTGGCCCGTCGTTTCTTGGGACCTGAAGTCAATTTCGTAAAGGGGAAGATCTAACGTGAGTGATACCAAACGGATCGATGGAAGAACACCGCCACAACTGCGTCCGATTACTTTCACTCGCAATTGGCTCGATAATGCCGAAGGTTCTGTTCTGGTGACTTTCGGAAAGACAAGAGTTCTCTGCGTAGCTTCTTTCACACCAGGAGTCCCGCGATGGCTCGTGGGAAGTGGCAAAGGATGGGTTACATCCGAATATGCGATGTTGCCGCGCTCAACACATACTCGTTCTGATCGTGAGAGCGTCAAAGGAAAACTCGGTGGTCGCACCCAAGAAATCTCGCGACTCATTGGCCGTTCTTTGCGATCGGTCGTGGATATGAAAGCGCTAGGGGAGAATACGATTGTTCTGGATTGCGATGTATTGCAAGCAGATGGCGGAACTCGCACCGCTGCAATTACTGGCGCATATGTTGCTTTGAGTGATGCGATTTCCTGGGCCATGAAGCAAGGTCATATTAAGGGCGCTTCGCCGCTGAGTGGTTCTGTTGCTGCGGTAAGTGTAGGAATCATCAACGGTACCCCGATGATGGATCTTTGCTACGAGGAAGATGTCACAGCAGAGACTGATATGAATATCGTCTGCACCGGCGATGGAAATTTCATTGAAGTGCAAGGCACGGCGGAAGGCAAGCCTTTCGATAGAGCGCTTTTGAATCAACTACTTGATCTGGGCTCTCAAGGTTGTCAACAACTTGCGCAGATGCAACGTAATGCGCTCTCCCAATAATTCTCGCTAACGGCCATGTCAGTTCTTGTTCTCGCCACTCGTAACAAGGGCAAGGTTGAAGAAGTACAGCGATTGATCTCTCAACAAGCCCCACATATTCAGCTCCGCTCGGTTGCCGAATTCAATCTCGAGGATGTCGAAGAGACTGGAACTACATTTGAAGAGAATGCAGTTCTCAAAGCAACGACGATTGCCCGCCAGACTGGATTACCTGCGCTGGCTGATGACAGTGGAATTGCAATTGATGCGCTTGGGGGAGCGCCCGGCGTCTACTCTGCCCGATGGTCTGGAGTGCACGGCGATGATGGAGCGAATATCACAAAAGTTCTCACTGAGATGGAAGATGTCGCAGACTCAGAGCGCGGAGCGCAATTTGTTTGTGTCATCGCTCTTGCGCTTCCCGACGGTCGCCATCTGACTGTACGTGGCGAAGTCGAAGGAAAAGTCCGACGATCACCCATAGGCGACTACGGATTTGGGTACGACCCCATCTTTCAACCTGCTGGTTTTGATATCACTACGGCACAAATGGACCCAGAAACCAAAGATTCCATCAGCCACCGCGGCAAGGCGTTGCGCGAAATTGCTCCAAAAATTGCACCCTTTATTGACGCGTGAAAACCCCGTAGTAACAAGAGGCGAAGGTAGGCTTATGCCATACCACCAGCTTCACTAAGGTCTGGCGCTGGAGTTTCGTATCGATGAAGGAGTAGTCGTGGCAGCAAAGAAGAAGTCAGCAAAGCGCCCAATCAAGAAGGCGGCAGCAAAGCGCCCAGCGAAGTCAGCTGCAAAGAAATCCGCGAAGTCAACTAAGCGTCCTGCGAAAAAAGCTCCTGCCAAGAGAGTCGCACCAAAGAAAGCTCCAGCGAAGAAGTCTTCTTCAAAGCGCGCAGTCGCGAAGCGATCCTCTGCAAAAGTTGATGCCACAAAGATTGTGATTCCTCCTGTCCCAACTCGTGGATCTACAACCGTAACAAGTACTCCTGCACCTTCTAAGCCAGCTGCTGCACCATCTGCGCCAGCAAAGAAGAATTCAAACGGAGTTCTCTTCCTAGTTATTGCCGGTGTAGTTCTTTTAGCGATCTTTGCGCTCTCGAATTCATCCTCAAACGATGACGCCGCACCACAGCCGACCGCTTCTGAATCGATGTCTGAGGAACCCACCGCGGAACCATCAGAAAGTTCGAGTGAAGAAACGAATCTCACAGATTATGAAGCGCCGATGAGTTTTGTAGCTATCAGAAATAGTTCAGGAGGCGTCACGCTTCGCTGGAAGGCGCCATCCGCAACTGAGGGACTCACTGGTTACGCAATCTCGGTTTCATACAACGCCGTTGATTTCACCGAAGTATCTACGGTCGGTGCTGATCAATTGAACTTCGATATCGCTCTTGCGGGGGACGAAGGTGGAACCCAGTTCCTACTTCAATCGGTCTATTCCGATGGCACAAAAGTCGATGCGAAGAAGTTCTCACTTAAGGGCAAATACGCCAACTAGCAATCTCTGCTTCGTAGGTCGCTAGCGATTTAGTACTTCACGAATCGCTGAGACGTATGCATTCACTCCTGGTGGATTGAGATGAACTCCATCTGTTGCGAAATATTCTGGATGGTTTGCCGAGATTGAAGCCCAATCCACGATTGTTGTGTTCGGATAACGGCTAACAACGTCAGCAATGATTTGATTATTCGAATCTTTCCAAGAGCGTGGGACGGCCGTATTCACAACAATAATCCGTGGTTGGCTTTTCACAATCTCCATAAGTGAGATCACGTCAGCCTCAACAAGTCGGTTGTTATTACCTAGGTTGAGCACCACAGGTGATTGGCCAACGAATTGTTGGTCTGTTTTGGTGACTTGAATCAATTCACTTATCTGACGTCCAACCCGAGCATTGATTAATTCGATTCTTTCGAACTGTGCCAGGACATTACGAATACCAAGAATGACTGAGTCGCCTGTGACCCACAATCCTGGTGTTTCGGTATCCGTAATCACCTGACTATCGTCTTCGGTCGCGTTATCTTCGGCTGCGAGCTTTTCGGTTGCCGCAATCTGGTCAGCTCTCTCCATCGCATTAATCGAAACGAGAGATGTTGCCGCAATTGTCACCAGAATTGCTGCGAAAGTAGTGATTTGTTGGCGAAGTCGAACAGCGCGGGTGCGATATTTCATGCCACGGAACCACAGTTCGAAATATCCGCGACGTACGGGAATCTCTATGTAGCGGAGTGAAATATCAGCCAGAGCAAAGACAATCAATATACGTAGCGCATATAGCGCCCAGTCATCACCGACAAGATCGATTGAAGGACGTGTGAGTTGGAAGACAATCCAGTGCCATAAATAGATCCCGTAAGAGCGCTCACCAATCCAAATCAAGGGACGGGTGCTGAGAATTGGTGCAAATCGCGACGCGGGATGAACAACGGATATGAGGGTTGCGCAACCAAAGAGCGCAGAAAGAGGAAAGGCGATTCGATATAACGTCGGATCACTCTCATTGATAAAGAGGAATGTGCTCAGCAAACCTAAGAATCCGATTACGCCGATGAAGTCGACAAAGTCTTGTGCGCGCTGAGTAATCTCTTTAGAGAGATTTTGTGGTTGCCAACTCACTGCAAGAGCGGAACCCAAAAACAATCCGATGGAGTGTGTATCAGTACCGAAGTAGACATGGCTTATGGCTGACTCTTGGGTATCGATACGAATTGAATAGGCAAAGAGCGCGACACCTGAGGCAAGAGCGATAGCAAGTGCAGCGAATGGAATGTTCTTCTTGCCGAAGTAGCGCAGAATGAAGAGAAGTACGAGTGGCCAGATGAGATAGAACTGCGCTTCGACGGCAAGTGACCACGTATGTTGCAATAGCGGCGGTCGACCAATCGCCTCGAAATAATCTTGTTGACGTGAAACAAGTGCCCAGTTCATTGAGCCGGTGAGAACATAAGGGATATCGGCGATGAATCTGCGAACTGTGTCGGGGGCATAGACGCCAATGAAGAGAGTTGTGAAGACAACCATTGCAATTAATGCAGGAACAAGTCGCCTGATGCGGCTGAGATAAAAGGCGCGAAGATCTAACGTTCCTGAACGAGCAATCGAATCGAGTATGAGTCCAGTTATGACATATCCCGAAATGACGAAGAAGAGATCCACTCCAAGGAAGCCACCAGGAATCCAATCAATTCCGAGGTGATAGAGAAGAACCGCTATTACAGCGACAGCGCGGAGTCCATCGACCGAGTGAATATAGCGATTACTAGAACTAGACATCACCGACGTTTTTTAGCTGAGCTCTTCTTCACCGAACCTGATTTCTTCGCCGGTTTACGTGCATTCGCTTTTTTTAGCACCTCATCATTGCTGTTGTGCGCTTGCGCAATCTTGCCAGCAACGCGGGAATCACTTGTAGGAGTTCCATCAGGAGCAATTGCAGAAAGAACTTGTTTTTGTAATTCTGCCAAGCGGTTGAAAGCTGATTCAAGTCGTTGGCGGGATTGGGATATTGCGTTTTCAGCAGCGTCAAGAGATTGCGTCTGAATACGATACAAGCGTTCAGCTTCAGAGATCACACCGGAAAGCCAATTGCGATATTCCGATACTTCAGTTGTTGCGGTAAGGACCATGCGCTCTGCTTCGCGTTTCGCATTGGAAGTGATTGTGCTTCCCTCTCGCTTCTTTGAATTCAACAATTCATCTGCTTCGGATTCGGCTCGAGAAACTATATCTGCAGCATCAGATTCAGCAGCTTCGATGTACTTGCGACCACGCGATTCTGCTTGAGCAAGAGTTGATTTTGCTTTTGCTTCTGCTGATTCGAGGGCGGATGAGGCTTGTTTCTTGCTTTCGTTGAGAATTCGTTCAGCATTCGTATTGGCTTTGGATTCGCGTTGTTGTGCGGTGCGAATGATTGACATCGCAGTTTCCGTCGCAAGAATCTCAAACTCTTCCTTGGAGAGCGCGGTGATATCACGACGCGATTTCAAATCGTTGAGTTGTGATTCGAGTTCGCGAATGCGTTCAAGAGATGCAGAGCCTGCGGCGAGATTAGGTTTGTTGGCGCTTTCATCTTCGCCTTTGAAACCAACCCACGAGAGGAAGTTCTTATCTGCCACGGTCTAGCTCCTTGTATCTATCTGTTTCAGGGGGCGTGAATCTTCCCATGAGAAAGCATGGGTTGAAAATGGGGTGAATTACCGTTTATGGGTAGAGGCCGCGCAGGCGATGAGCCTGTGCCACCCTTCCGACTCCGATCATGTTGGCGGCTTCACGCCAGGTAACCGCAGAAGCCTTGGCACTTTCAGCGACTTCATTGATGGAACGCATCATTATTGAGTTGAGATTTTGACGCACCTCATCTGCACTCCAGAAATAATTCTGCTTATCTTGTACCCACTCGAAGTATGAAACGATGACACCTCCTGAATTCGCCAAAATATCGGGAACCACCAATATTCCTTTGTCGTTCATGATTTCATCGCCTTGAGGTGTCGTTGGAGCATTTGCACCTTCAACGACAATCTTTGCTTGAATCCCAGTTGCCGTCGATTCAGTAATAGCATCGGCCAGCGCAGCAGGAATTAAAACATCTACCGGAAGATGTAGTAACTCGGTATTGGTGATGGCTTCTGCCCCGGGAGCGTCAGAGAGCGAACCATGCTCTGATACATGATTATTCAACTGCGAAATATTGATGGAG
>JBJTHB010000116.1:0-2766 GCA_046094245.1 Actinomycetota bacterium | reverse complement strand
CATCCGATGTGACTATGTAGGACTCGCTGTCAACGTCCATTGCATCAAGCGAACAAGCGCCACGCCATGTGATGTCGCGAGCATGCGCAAATGTTTGAGCAAAAGTTATTCCGACTCGTAGGCCAGTAAAAGGTCCGGGACCCATACCCACAATAACTTGATTAATCTCTTGTCTAGTATGCAGCGCCTCTTTTGCCAGCTTCGGTAAAACTTCAGCATGCGCAGTCGCGCCGTCATGAAAACCGCTAAAAAGAAGTTGGCTATTTTCAAATAGCGCGACAGAGGTGCGATTTGTGGATGTATCAATCACAAGTGAAATCACAAGCTAAATGCCTTCCACCGTTCGCCATAGCCAGAGAATTCAACAATGCGATCATCTTCATTGGAGCCAAAATCGATGGTGACCAATAAATAATCTTCATGAAGGCGTGAGGCCACATCTTCGCCCCACTCAATAACCGTAATAGCGCCTTCCCTGGCGGTCTCTAAATCAAGATCATCTATCTCAAAGTTCTGTTTTGCTCCGCCGAGGAGACGATAGGCATCAACGTGAATGAGAGGAATCCTCCCTTTATGTGTCCGAGAGATAACAAAGGTTGGAGAAGTGACATCGGTTATTCCTAGATACTTACCGATTCCTTGGGTCAGAGCGGTTTTACCAGCGCCGAGATTTCCCTTGAGAACAATGATGTCTCCGCGTTGTAGCGTGGCTGCAAGTCGTGAGCCAAGCTCGTGCATTGCATCAACGGAGTTAATAAGCACCGCAGAATCGTACCGATTACTTGAAGATTGGGGTGCGACCTCTCCAATTACCTAATATCTTTTCAGCTGACGTGCCAAGAACTTTTTCCGTGATTGATGCATATATGTCACGAAAATCAGTCGTGACCGCAAGGTCATCATTCTTAAGATTGTTGAGTGCAGGCTGATCGCCGTAAAAGCCACCTTTGATTCGTTCACCTAAAACAAATACTGGACCAGATGTGCCGTGATCTGTGCCATCGGAAGCATTTCCCTTCACTCGTCTACCGAATTCGCTGTAGACAAGCACGACGACATCATTACTGCGATTCGTCGCGCGCATTTGGGACATGAACTTTGAAATTCCTTGTGAAACCACGCCAAGCAAAATTGATTGTGCACCTTTTTCGTCGGCGTGAGTGTCGAATCCACCGAGTGAAACCGACCAGACTCGCGTTGGAGCGCCAGCAGTTACAAGCTTTGCAACGATATCGAGTTGTTGGGTGAGGTTGGTGTCGCCGCCAGCGTTTCCACCCGTGGCAGTAGGCAAATCTGGCGCAATGGGCGCCGGCGCTTTGAGAATCGGAGTAATGTCCGATGAAACCGTAAATAGATTTCGCATCGAACGAGCTGCCATGGATTGCAGCACATTATCGTTTCGGCTTTCGATAGAGAGTTTCATGCAATCACTTGCGAGTGAACCCGTAGGAACTTTGAAGCCACCGAGTGGCAGAACAGATCCAGATCTCCGCTCTCCTGCAAGCAGCGGCGGTAGAACTGAACCTAAACCAATGGCCAGCAGCGGATCTTCGGGTTGCGTTTCCACCCAACGTCCAAGCCAGCCGGTTTTGGAAGCCGTCAACGTTGCAGATTGCCAAATGGCCATTGATGAGAAATGTGAGCGATCAGAATTGGGATAACCAACGCCGCGCACAATCGCAACTTGATTCTTCGTCCATAACGAGTGAAGGCCTGTCATTGATCCATTGAGAAAGAGATTGTCGCCCAGTGGAAGTACATCGCTCTCTTTGTAAGCAATTCCAGGACGCAGTGATTGATAGAGCGGATCCGTTACTGGAACAACAGTATTAAGTCCATCATTTCCACCATATAACGTCACAACAACAAGTATTGGAGTGCCAAGGGGAAGCGGTCGAGTAATCGCAGCGTTGGCAATTTCTTCGATCGACAATGTTGTGGCTGCAGCCCCAAGAGCTCCTGCTCCCGTTGCTCGTAAGAATTGTCTCCGCGTTATTGTGTCCATAGTTTCCTTTATGCGCTCACGACGTATTCGGGTGAACAGATTCCGAGCAAAGCAAGTCGCGCTGGATCATTGAGGGATCCTCGTAACGCCAACCTCGTTCGTGAACTCCATTCGGCTATCCCCAGCCAATCTGCGAGCGCAGTGAGGCGATCGCGTTGTGGAATCTTCGACAGTGGCGTTAAGTCACCTTCCTTAATGAGAGCAGTCGCAAAAGAAATCCGGTACTGCGCAGCTGAAGTCGAGAGCCACGCTTGATCGGCTGGCCAACCACCAACATTCGGTGGATAAAAAGGGTGTTGTCCCAGTTGGTTGAGATTGTTGCGAATAACCGCTGTATTTGAGAATTGTGACGGGGTTATATTCAGTGCGCGACATACAGAAATAAACCAATCGACGGGACTTTTCACCATCGAGTGCGCCGGATCATCAAGTGCAGAATGCCGTCCCAATGCCTGTACGAGAGGCTCGACACGACGATCACGGAAAGCATTTGCAAGAGTTGGATCTTTAAGTTCATTCATACTTGATACAAATCGATACCAGAGCCGTTCGGTGATGAACTTTGCACAATCTTCTCGTTGTACCAAGTAATCACTCAAGGAATTTGCATCGAAGGATCCTGAAGTCCCGAGGAAATTGATGTTTCCAGTGAAATGTTGTTTAGGCAGAAAAGAAACAGTGCCACTTGATTTATCAACCCGATACCCTGTGAGCGCTTTGGCAGTTTCACGAACGTCACTCTCGGTATAGCGATTAACTCC
>JBJTHB010000115.1:0-10796 GCA_046094245.1 Actinomycetota bacterium | reverse complement strand
ATCTTTTCTTGGAACGTGCTGCTCACATCTATTCTTGTTTTGATTGCATTCCCGCCGCTTGCTGCAGCGCTCCTCGGACTTGAGTCGGATCGACTCTTTGGATCCCAGGTTTTTGATCCAGCCAACGGTGGCGCAATGTTGTGGCAACATCTTTTCTGGTTCTTTGGCCACCCCGAGGTTTATATTCTGGCTCTTCCTTTCTTCGGAATTGCAACGGAAATTCTGCCGGTGTTTAGTCGAAAACCAATCTTCGGTTACAAGGGCTTGATCGCGGCGACTATTGCGATTGCTGCCCTCTCAGTAGCGGTTTGGGCACACCATATGTACACATCTGGACAGGTTTTGCTTCCCTTCTTCTCTTTCATGACATTTTTAATCGCTGTTCCGACTGGTGTGAAGTTCTTCAACTGGATAGGAACGATGTGGCGTGGCTCCATCACATTTGATACTCCCATGATTTGGGTGCTCGGATTCCTCATTACATTCTTGTTGGGCGGACTTACTGGAGTAATTTTGGCCAGCCCACCTCTCGATTTCGCAGTTTCTGCCTCATATTTTGTTGTTGCGCATTTCCATTACGTGCTATTTGGAACCGTGGTCTTTGCGATGTTTGCAGGCTTCTATTTCTGGTGGCCCAAGATGACTGGACGGATGCTCAATGAAACTCTGGGCAAGATTCATTTCTGGACTCTGTTTGTTGGATTCCATACAACATTTTTGATTCAGCACTGGTTGGGCATCAAAGGCTTCCCACGACGTTATGCCGATTACTTGGCGACCGATGGCTTCACAACGATGAACATGATCTCCACAGTTGGTTCGACCCTCTTAGCTCTCTCGATGATTCCTTTTGCAGTCAATGTCTGGATTTCGCGCAAATCGCCAAAAGTCACTGTTGATGATCCGTGGGGTTATGGTTCATCACTTGAATGGGCGACATCATGTCCGCCTCCTCGCCACAACTTCCATCGCATGCCAGAAATTCGCTCAGAGCGTCCAGCGTTCGATCTTCATCATCCGGATCACTCCAAGATTGAAGGTCATTAATCCATGAAGTCGGGATATCGCCTTTTTCTCTTCCTCTTTGCTTTCTACGCAATTGTCGGAGCGATTTATTGGTGGCTTGGTGGAGAACCACTTGGCATCACTGCCATTTTTTTGAGCGCTGGCTTAGCTTTGATTATCGGGTATTACTTCTGGTTTATTAATCGCCGCACAGGTGGAGTTCTTCCTGAGGATAATCCTGATGCGCTTATTTCAGATGGTGCTGGAGAGTTAGGTTTCTTTAGCCCTCATTCTTGGTGGCCATTAGCAGTCGGCCTTGCGGCAACTGCAGTTGGCTTAAGTCTCATTATTGGCTGGTGGCTAGTTCTCATTACTGTAGGTTTCTTACTTGTGGCGGTCATGGGATTCGTTTTGGAATATGAGCGCCCATCAAACTCGCCACACAGCGCTGATTCTCACCACTAGTTCCAATTACTTCTTTTCTTCACCGTGTCTACGTCGTAGCATTGTGGGTATGACAATTCGCGCAGATATCGTCGATACTGGAAATCCCAAAATCAAATCCGCTTCCATCATCATTAACGCACCTGTCTCAAAGATCTTTGATGTTGTAGCAGATCCCACGATGCATGCAGTTATCGACGGCAGTAAATCGGTGAAGTCTGTGATTTTTGGTCCAGATCGCTTGGGGTTGGGTGACAAATTTGGAATGAACATGGAGATCGGCGTTAAGTACAAAATCACCAACACTGTTGTGGAATTCATGGAGAATCGTTTAATCGCATGGCGCCATCTTGGTCGCTGGGTATGGCGTTATGAATTCAAAGAAGTTTCGCCCAATCAAACTGTCGTGACTGAAACTTTTGATGGCACTAAGACCCCACTTAATCTCTGGCTCAAAGCTCGCAAGGCATATCCGCATGCAGAAAAAGCGGTTGCAAAAACGCTGGTGAGGCTGAAGGAGCACTGCGAAAAGTAGGTCAACAACCTACTAGTGGTGATCTTCGATCTCCAACATTTCTTTGGTAGTTGGCTTAGCAATCTGTTCCTGATGTGCGCGTGACATGCGAGCCTGAATTCTTGCACGTGCGCCCTTAGGATTGCGGACTCCATTTACATCAGCGGTAACGGGTTCAAGTGCGGCCGGCTGTTCATGTTGAGTCAAGACATAAGCTTTTTCGGGAGATAGAGGTTCGTGAACCTCGATAAATTCGCCATGAGGCAACATCACAAGTCGACCTGTTTCCCGTCCATGAAGAACGAGTTCGCGATCAGCGCGCTGAAGTGAAAGGCAGATTCGCTTTGTTATGACAAAAGCGAGTGGCGGGAGAACGATGATTCCTATGCGGGTGCCCCACATAATCTGATTAATGGAGAGATCAAAATGAGTTGCGATGAGGTCGTTTCCACCGTTGATAAGTGAGACGAGCATGAAAGTGATGGACATAGCGCCGAGCGCAGTTCGATTTGGAGCATTACGTGGACGATCAAGAAGGTGGTGCTCACGCTTGTCGCCAGTCATCCAACTTTCGATAAATGGATAGAGAGCCATTCCAGTAAAGATGATTCCGGGAATGATCAAGCCTGGAATCAAAATGTTCCACGAGATAGTGAATCCAAATGCATGAGTTTCAAGTGGGGGAGCCATACGAACTAATCCATCAAGCCATCCCATGTACCAGTCAGGCTGCGAGCCAGCAGAAATTTGTCCCGGCGTGTATGGTCCATAGAGCCAAATTGGGTTAATGGATGCGACTGCGCCAAGGAATGCAGTTATTCCGAATACGATGAAGAAGAAGCCACCAGCTTTGGCCATGTAGACCGGCATTAACGGATAGCCAACAACGTTTTTCTCAGTGCGACCTGGACCTGGATATTGCGTGTGTTTCTGGTACCAAACCAACATTAAGTGAGCGGTAATCAACGCCAAGAAAATTCCCGGGATGAGGAGAATATGTACCGTATAAATACGCTGGATGAAAACTTCGCCTGGGAAGGCGCCGCCGAATACAAAATATGCGAGATAAGAACCAACAACAGGTAGCGCTTGGATGATTGCTTCAGCGATACGAATTCCCGTACCTGAAAGCAGATCGTCTGGCAATGAATAACCGAGGAATCCTTCGACGATTCCAAGAGTGAGGAGGCCGACGCCGATAATCCAATTGAACTCACGAGGTTTGCGAAATGCGCCAGTGAAGAAAACGCGCATCAAGTGGGCAACCATGGCAGCCATAAAGATAAGAGCCGCCCAGTGATGAATTTGGCGCATCAATAAACCGCCACGAACATCGAAGGAGATATGCAAAGTAGATGCATAGGCTGCAGACATTTTTAGACCAGAGAGGGGTTCATACGAACCTTCGTATTCGACTTCACGCATAGATGGGTCGAACCAGAATGTTAGGAATGTTCCAGAGAGAAGAAGAATGATGAAGGAGTAGAGAACGATTTCACCCAGCATGAAAGACCAATGATCAGGGAAGACTTTTGTAAGTGTCTTCTTTAACCATTTTGCAGCGCCAGTGCGCTCATCTACATAATTTGCGACATTGCCTGCTACGCGTTCACGTGCGCTCATTAGGAATCACGCTCCCAGAAACTAGGTCCGACCGCTTCATTAAATGGCGCCTTTGCCACGAGGTAGCCCTCGCTGTCGACGGTAATAGCTAATTGTGGCAGCGGACGAGCCGCTGGTCCAAAGATAACTTTCGCAGCGCGAGTGACATCGAATGTTGATTGATGGCATGGGCAGAGCAAATGTTTTGTGGTCTGTTCATAGAGAGCCACCGCACATCCCATATGGGAGCAAATCTTCGAAAAGGCAATGATGCCTTCGTAAGTCCATGAGAGGCGTTCAGCATCAAGGTTGAACTCTTCAGGACGAATGCGGATTAAAAGAACGGAATCCTTGGCGATATCGTCGAGATGGCGTTCTTTGCCTTCCGGAAATGCGGGTTGTACTTGAGCTACTCCGCCGACTTCAAGATCTGATGGCTTGATGGGGCGATCGCCTGGATCGGTAACGAGGCGAGTTCCTGCCTGCCAATTAGTTTCATTTAATTCATTTTCAGGTAATGGTCCAAGATCGCGAAGGAGGAGAATTGGCGAAAGTCCAACAAGTCCGAGAGCCAAACCCATTGTGCGTTTAATGAATGGACGTCGACCTAGGCCTGCTTCGCCAGCGCGCTCCTTGACCGTCGAGACAAATGCGGAACGATCTTCATCCTTTGAGCGTTGTTCTTTGCGGTGGTCAATTACCTCGTGATCAGGCATCAAGGTTTTCGCCCAATGGACAGCTGCCATTCCAATAAAGAAGAGCGCCATGGCAAGACCGAGACCAAGGAATAGTTGGTGGGCATTGGTGTTTCCAAGAATTGGAAGGAAGATGAAAATAGATTCATCAATACCAAGATAGGCGTAAATGAAAAGCAGAGTTCCAAAGACAGAGAGCAAGAAGAGAATCCCAACTTGTCGCTCAGCTTTTTTTGCAGCGCGCGGGTCTACATCGGCTTTCCGGTGAACATGTTCGGGTAAGCCAGGATCAGTAAGCGGGGCTAATTCGTTTGACATGGTCTATCGCGCCTTCGTTGTGAGCCAGACAGCAACACCAATGAGAAGTCCAAGGCCGAGTGTCCAAGCCAGCAAACCTTCAGTTACGGGGCCAACACGACCTAGAGAAGCTCCACCAAGTGCAGGTTCGTTTTCAGCGTGCTTAATCCATTTGATGATGGAGAGTTTCTCTTGCGGAGTGAGCACAGACTCAGAGAAGACTGGCATTGCTTGTGGACCAGTGATCATCGCTTCATAAATATGACGTGGTTCTACTCCCATAACAGTTGGAGCATATTTACCTTGAGTTAGTGCGCCACCTTGTCCTGCGAAGTTGTGGCACATGGCGCAGTTGTTGCGGAATAATTCTCCACCTTCAGCGGTATCACCACTTCGCTCCCATGCAAGTTCCTCATTTGTCACAGCAGCAGGACCAGGGGCGAGTGATGCAACGTAAGCAGCCAATGCAGCCGTCTCCTCTTCACTGTAGAGAGGTTCTTTTCGCATAGCTTGTTGGCTCATGTCTGCCATAGGCATGCGACCTGTTGCTACTTGAAAATCAACTGATGCGGCGCCGACACCAATCAGCGATGGGGCAATGCCCGCTCCTTCTGCATTGAGACCGTGGCACGAGGAGCACCCACGAGCAAAGATCTCTTTACCTTCAGCAATCAGCGTTGCCTTATCCGAACTTGCAGTCACGACCGTTTGCGAAGCTGCCTGCGCAACTGTGTAACCAAATCCTACGAAAAGTAATCCAGCCAGAAGAAGAAGTGGACCGGCAAAGCGGTGGCGGCGGAATCGAGAGAGATACTTCATTTATTGCACCAAATAGATCGCCGAGAAGAGGGCAATCCAAACAATGTCAACGAAGTGCCAGTAATACGAAACGACAATTGCTGTTGTGGCTTGCGAATGTCCAAAACGACGGGCCTTGGAAACTCGGATCATGACAACGAGAAAGGCGATTAATCCACCCGTGACGTGAAGGCCGTGGAAACCTGTAGCAAGGTAGAACACCGAACCATACGGCGCAGAAGAAATGGTGAGACCTTCATGAACCAATTCAGCATATTCAAAGACCTGACCACCAATGAAGAAAGCTCCCATCGCAAAAGTGAGAGCAAACCATTCACGCATACCCCACTTCGATAGTTGCAGGATGGTTCCCGTACGTGCGTTCTGAAAACGTTCCGCCGCGAAAACTCCGAACTGACATGTGACCGATGAGAGAACGAGAACGGTCGTGTTCAATGCAGAGAAAGGAATATTGAGGAACTCAACGCCCTCGGCCCATTTCTCCGGCCCTTGAACAGCGCGAGTCGTGAAGTACATTGCAAAGAGCGCTGCGAAGAACATCAACTCACTAGAGAGCCAGACGATCGTTCCGACCGCAACAATGTTGGGTCGATTAAGTCGGGCAGGGGTGGCAACCGCGCTGGTCATAAGGGGGATTATTCCCGATGGTTGAGAAAATACCTCTGCCTTACGGCTCAGAAAGTGAGGGTTGAGCGGTGAGACGCATCACGCATGAGGGACGGCACTCTTTGTTCAACTTTGAGCCCTAGAATTGGCCAATCATGGCGGACGAATCAAGACCACAGTTAAAGATTGCCCTGTACTCCGATGATTCTTCAGTCCGAGCGACCGTCATCAAAGCCCTTGGTCAACGTATTTCACCTGACCTGCCCGCGCATCAAATCACTGAGTTTGCTACCGGTCCCGCTCTTCGAGCGAAGGTCGATGCCGGCACAACTTTTGACCTTTATATTCTCGACGGTGAGTCCGTTCCAGAAGGCGGAATGGGAATTGCTAAGCAACTCAAAGATGAAGTCTTCAATTGTGGCGTCGTTATTGTGATGGTTGGACGAGCGTCAGATGCTTGGCTCGCCGGTTGGTCACGCGCCGAAGGCGTAGTGAGTCATCCACTTGATCCTTTCACTCTTGCCTCAACCGTGGCTGATATTTTCCGCAAGTCACGCATCTCCGCGTAGGCAGATATGAACACCATTGATCCCACATGGGATCAAGTCCTTGCAACTCTCACAGCTCACACAGAACTTTCCCCATCGCAGACTCAATGGGCGATGACTCGAATCCTTGAAGGCACAACCGATAAGGAATTAATCAAATCCTTTCTTTTGGCATTGCGTGAGAAAGGTGAGACGGCTGGAGAAGTTAACGCACTTGTAGAGGCGATGTATTCCAAGGCTACTCTTATAGAGATTTCGGAACGATCGGTAGACATCGTTGGGACGGGTGGCGATGGTGCAAACACCATAAATATTTCTACAGCAGCCGCAATCGTGACAACGGCAGCAGGAGCACGAACCATAAAACATGGCAATCGTGCTGCAACGTCGAAATCTGGATCAGCAGATCTTCTCCAGCGGTTGGGAATTGAAATCAATCTCGATGCCAAGTCAGTCGCAGAATGCGTGCGAAAAATCGGAATCGGATTTGCATTTGCTCCCAAATTTCACGGTGCAATGCGTCATGCTGCTGAAGCGCGAAAAGAACTCGGCGTTCCAACAATTTTCAATATTCTAGGACCTCTTGCTAATCCAGCCCGTCCACAATGCGTGGCAATTGGCGTGGCACGAGCTGAACTTCTCGATACCGTCGCAGCTGTCCTTGCTCGTCGCGGTTGCGAAGGATATGTCTTTCGTGGTGACGACGGCCTTGATGAGATTTCGCTCGGCACAACCACAAAAGTTTTGGCTATTCATGAAGGCGCAATCCGCCACGAGCAATTCGATCCCGCAGAGATTGGGATTGAAAGATTTCCAATCAGCGCGCTAGCCGGCGGCTCCCCGGAAGAGAATGCAGAAATAACGCGTGAAGTCTTTCAAGGAAAAGCAGGAGCGCATCGCGAAGCGGTGTTGATTAATGCAGCTGCGTCGATTGCGGCATTTAAGGGAGATTTCAACCTGGGAGTGGAGCAACAATTTGCAAATGGTTACGTTCTTGCAAAGCAAGCGATTGATAGTGGTGCAGCAGCTCAGTTAGTTGAGCGCTGGGCTGCTCTTTCAAATGAATTAGCAAAGACTTCTTTGTAGCGAAGAGAGTCTGCAGCTTCTCTAAACTTCTCTAAATTGTTACGTGCCGCACCTGAGCCAAATACCGGCAGAGACCATTCTCCTTCAACATCGACTAGTCGTATTCCATCTTGATTGAGATAGCGAAGCAGCACCTCTACTTCTTCATGATGCGACGCAGGCAATATCTCTCCATTATCGGCGACAATGTCGGCGGTGAGTTTGAGAGATTCAACCACTTCCTTGTAGTTCGTTGGTGCTCCCTGGGCGGTGCCCGCCAATTTGCCATGCCGCACAACAATGAATTCCCATCGTGAGGGAGCAATGGGAAATGCAGCGATCAAATGTGACACTCGAGTGAGTGATCGAATTCTCTGACCACGCGCGGTACCGCGGATAAATGCTCCTAGGCGATTTCTGATTTCCGCAGCTTCTTCGAAGCGTTCCTGTTCTGCAAGATCCTTCATTCGATCTTCAAGTTCGGTCAACATCTTTGTGGCATCATGGTGGAGCGCTACTCTCGTGGTCAGCACGTGAGACGAATAGGAGTCGACTGATTCTTTCCCTACACACGGCGCACCGCATTTCTTCATATCAAAGAGTGCGCACGGGCTCGCAGTCTTCATCGATCGTAGAGTGATCCGCGGAGTGCATTGGCGAATATGAATGACTTCAAAGAGCGCTTCAATCGCTCGTTGGGCTTCATCGCGACCGTTAAAAGGGCCGCACCATCCAGATTCATCAGATAGTCCTCGATGACCTCTTACCGAGACCAATCGCGGGAAACTCTCCTCGGTTAGCTTTACCCAGACTGCTTTTTCTTGGAATTTAGAGCGGCGATTAAAGCGAGGCTGTTTCTCTGAAATCAAACGCAACTCACGTACTTCAGCTTCGATGATGGTGGGAGTTTCAATGAAATCGAGATGAGTTGCAAGAGCAATCATGTCGTGAATTCTTTTACGAGTTTCGGCGGCAGTGAAATATGAACGGACCCGATTCTTGAGATTGCGAGTTGTGCCAATGTAGAGAGGTTCACCGCGTTCATCGCGGAAGATATATACGCCGGGGGATTGCGGTAAGCCTTCGCCAAGATATTTCTTTCGACGTTGGGCATCAGTCACTCTATTTGTGAAGGACTTGAGATCTTCAAGTGTTGTGACGCCGAAGGAACCAAGTCGATCAAGAATTCCATGAAAGACATCGACCGTGGCGCGAGCATCAGAGAGGGCGCGATGATCAGGATTAGTGGTCGCTCCGAAGAAAGCTGCCAAGGTTGAGAGTTTGCAATTCGGCGCTTCATCACGGGTGATGACGTATCGAGCAATCCGCGCAGTATCGACAACTTGATAGTTGGGCCATGGGGTTGAACATTGAGCCGCAGCGGACTTGAGAAAACCTATATCGAAAGGTGCATTGTGAGCGATGAGAACAGTTTCGCTGGGAGATCCAACGAACTCGAGGAATGAGAAGAGCGCCGAACCGATGGTAGGCGCTTCTACAACCATTGCGTCGGTGATTCCAGTCAGGACAGTAATGAATGCAGGAATAGGTGATTCGGGATTTACGAGTGTCTGAAATTCTCCGATGATTTCACCCCCGCGAATCTTTACGGCGCCAATTTCGGTAATCGAAGAGTGTGAATGCGAACCACCCGTAGTTTCCAGATCCACAACGACAAATGTGGTTTCAGCCAAAGCCCGCCCTACATCATCAAAGGATGGTTGCCAACCTTGACGCTGAATCTCTGACATAGAGAGAAAGGTAGAGGGGATGAATGACATTTCGAGGCAATCTGCTTAGGGTTTGAGTATGGCAATCGAAGGCGCGCCCGAAGGTTGGATTCAAGACTTTCGCGCAGACGGTGCTGGGAAAAATAGGGATATCGGCGTTCTTCTAGTGCATGGTTTCACCGGGACGCCTGCCTCGATGAGGCCATGGGCGCATTACCTCAATGAACGTGGTTATACGGTTTCAGTTCCTCTTATCCCCGGGCACGGAACAACGTGGCACGACCTTAATCATGTCTCATGGCAGGAGTGGCCAGCGAAAGTGGAAGAAGAGTTATCGCTTCTCAAGCAGCGCTGCTCAAAAGTTTTCATCTGTGCGCTTTCGATGGGTGGAGGAAATTCCTTGTATGTCGCTGCACGACATCAAGAGAAAATCGCTGGACTAGTTTTGGTCAATCCCATGATTCACATACCTGGGGTGCAGATCAAATTCGTTCACATCATCTCGCGAATCCAAAAGTCTCGAGCCTCCGTGGGTGATGACATCAAGAAACCTGGAGTAACAGAGTGGGGTTACGACGCACTGCCCCTCAAAGGAGTTGCGCAGCTCTATAAATACCTGAAACTTGCGCGAAAAGGTCTTTCTAGTATTGAAACGCCGACTCTGCTATTTCACAGTACCGATGACCACGTTCTTCCTGTCTCCAATACTGAAATAATCATGTCGGAATTGGGCTCAAACCAGAAAAGAAGAATTGAGCTCGCAAATAGTTACCACGTCGCTACATTGGATTACGATGCTGAAACTATCTTTGAGAATTCCCGACTATTCATTGAGGAGCTTTCTAAATGAGCGCTAATCCCTTTCTCAAGCCCTCGAGCCTTGAGTACGAATTGCCACCATTTGCTCTGATCGATGACAGCCACTACTTGGAGGCCTTCTACGCTGGAATGAGAGAGCAACAGAAAGAAATTGCCGACATTACGGCTCACATGGAGATTACCTTCGAGAACACTATTGAGGCGCTAGAGCGCAGCGGGCAAACACTTAATCGTGTTGCTGCCGTCTTTTATAACAAATCATCCAGCGACACGAACGACACTATTGATGCTATCGAGGCCGAGATTGCGCCGAAATTGGCAGCTCATTCGGATTCCATCAAATTGAATCCTCAGCTCTTCGAACGCATCTCATCTCTGATGGAGACCATTGATTCTCTCAATCCGGAAGATGCTTGGATCTTGCGACGTTATTACGAGGATTTTGTTCACGCGGGAGCGAAGTTAACGCCTGAAAAGAGAGAACGTGTTAAAGCGATTAATGAGGAACTCTCATCTCTCCAAACTTCTTTCGCAAAGAATCTTTTGACGGACACAAATGACTTAGCGATCTTCGTGGACGACATTAGAGAGCTTGAAGGACTGTCCCCAAATCAAATTGCGGCATGCAAGGCAGCTGCAGAAGCTCGTGGCA
>JBJTHB010000114.1:0-2556 GCA_046094245.1 Actinomycetota bacterium | reverse complement strand
GTAGATATGAAACTGAAACCGGTAGCGCAAAGCTATTTGCTAGGGCAACAGTGGCGATCGCTTGAACTAGGTGAAATACACCTGCAATCAAGTTGTACCTACGTAATCCACTGAGTCGATCTGTGGGAATCTGTTTTGGTGAAGATGAAGCCATGATCACTTACTCCTTGCCTATAGGCGGTTATTAAGCAACGCCATCGCATCTTGCATGGCCTCGTTTTCGTAGTTTACATACAAACCAACGTGACTCTCGTCTTCGATCAACTTCAGTGTTGCGTTTGGAATATTTTTCGCCAACCATCGTCCATGTTGTGGTGGAACATTTTTGTCGAGTCCGCCTTGCCAAATAATGACTGGTACTTTCACATCTCTTGGATCAAAACCCCATGGTTTTAAATAGGAGCTGTAGTCATCCGCAACCCAATCCCACCCTGCTTTCATGGTGAATCCGCAAGAATCAAAGAGGATCTTCCATGATGGCGACTCTTGGGCTCTTTTGTCGTTCGCTGATACTTCTTTGGGAGTGAACTGAGTCCCCACATCTTGATTCTGCCAACCTTGGAATCTCTTCACTAAATCATTGATGTCTCTTAAAGCGTCCGCATACTCATCGACATCTGCTTGTTGCATCCCTAGAAAGAAATTTTCGCCCAATTCCTCGTATGGCGCCAAAGATCCGCATGTCACAACTCCAACAGATCGTGGGTCCAATCCAGTTGCAATTGCGTGCTGACCCCCACCTGATAAACCAATATTCACCATTCTTTTCAAACCTAAATGATTAGCGAGTTCTGCAACGTCATTGGCAATATCTATAGTGATTCGACCAGGTTTTGCAGTGCTTCCTACATAGCCGCTTCGGCCTATAGCAATTCCAAGCACGTTGTTCTCTGCAAATGCATCAAGCCATATCTTCCAGCCCGTTATGTCTTGAGTAGTTCCTGCATGCAGAATAACTGCGGAATCTGATTCGATTCCATTTCGCAAAAATTCAAAATTACGACCGTCAGATAAAACTAAATTCTCGCGAACCATATGAAGAGCCTAATAACCTACGGTTTAGATTTCTAGGTCTCCAGCAAGTCCGGGAGATTGAGGAGGCCTAAAAATTGCTGTCGACAATATCGACCTGTAACTCTCGGGCGTATTTCTCTGACTACTTTAGAATTGCCGCCGTGGGATTAGTAGCCACTTACCAGTCGAATAGGGAGAAGACTCAATGGAGTTACTAGTTGTTGGATTGGCTCTTATTGTAATTTTGATAGTTGCAAAGAACGGATCAAGCAAAAGATAGATAAATGAAATGCGCGCCCGTAGGGATTCGAACCCCAAACCTTCTGATCCGTAGTCAGATGCTCTATCCGTTGAGCTACGGGCGCAATTTAGCCTGCGAAGCCTAGCATTTTATTTCGGTCGGTAAATTTCACGCGGGGTTTACCTTGAGGTTCGCCCGCTGCGATTTCTGCTTGATTGATGAGTTCCCAATGCGCTTGCGAAATATGTACTACGCCCTTCTTCGACAAAATCTCACCAAGATCAGAGCCCACTTTTGGATTCTTGAGATCTTCTAAAAGCAACATCACTACATCGCTTGAATCACTCTTGTTTGTGCCGATCACGCCTGATGGTCCACGTTTTGCCCAGCCAACTACGTAGATATTTCTACCTTTGACGCGCCCATTTTCGTTTATCACTCGGCCATATTCATATTTAAGACCTTGAATTTCTTCTGAGTTGTAGCCGATTGCACTAATTACCAGACCACATTTAATCGAGAAGGTCTCTCCTGTTGAAATCACTCTTCCATCTTTGACTTCGTTTATACCAAAGACCACTTCTTCTACTCGGTCACTTCCCTTTATCTCCAGCGGAGCGGAAAGAAAATGGAAATACATGGCGCGGGCATGGTTTTTCTTATCTGACTCAGCTATCGCTAGCATGGCATCAAGATTCGACTTCACATCTTTAGGAACTTCACCCGCGGATTCTGCGCGTTCTTTAGCGGCTTGAATTTGGTGTTGGTCGATGTGGACATCTGTGTGTTCGAGCTTGGGGAGCTCGCGCAATTCAGGAGAAGTGAAAGCTGCATGCTCTGGTCCGCGGCGGCCACAGATATGAACTTTTCTGATTGTGGAGGTGTGGAGTTTTTCTAAGGCGTGTGTAGCAGTATCAGTTGGATCTAATTCGCTTGGTTCGAGTGCAAGCATTCGCGCGACATCCATTGCCACATTTCCAGCACCTATGACGACTGCGGTGTCACATGAGAGATTGATATCTACATCAACGAAATCAGGGTGGGCGTTGTACCAGGGAACGAATTCGGCAGCCGAGAAAGAGCCAGCCAATTCTTCACCTGGAATGCCAAGTTTTCGTCCTCGGCTAGAGCCTGTGGCGATAACAACCGCGTCATAGTTCGCTTCAAGTTCTTCCAGCGTGATGTCTTTGCCAAGTTCGACGTTGCAAAAGAGCTTAAAACCCTCGGTGGTGGCAATCTTCTCAAATGCTTTGGAGACGGTTTTGATTTTTGGGTGATCAGGGGCAACACCGCTGCGCACT
>JBJTHB010000113.1:0-2228 GCA_046094245.1 Actinomycetota bacterium | reverse complement strand
ATCATCGAGTGAATCAATATGACGAACCGTAATGTCGTAAGCAAACTCAGTTTCTTCAAGAGTCATGCGACGACCAACCCAAAATTCACCATGTCTGGCGTTGCGATAAAACTCTTCACTGCCTTCGCGCGCCGATCGTGGGTGAATAAACAAGAGAGATTGATGACCAGAACCATGAGGTTCAAGGATTAATACTGAGTCAGGAACCGCATCAGTTCCATTAATTCCAGTTAACCAAGCAAAAGCAGTATGTGGGCGGAATCGATAATCCGTGTCGTTGCTGCGCGTTTTAAAAGTTCCAGCCGGAATCACCAGACGTTTTCCAGGAAATGCGGCAGAGAGATTTTTTCTTCGCGAAACTGCAAACGTTGCGACTTCGCTCTTCTTCAAACCATCAAGTGGTGAAGGCGCCCAACCCTTCTCCATGAACTTCTTCAGAGGTTCAGGGGTGGGGATGTCATGTGGCCGAAGAGGGAGCTTGCGCTCTTTGCCTGAATCAAACGTTGCCATGGGACCTCCTGATAAATCCGATACCCCAAGGTTAGTCGTGACTTGCTCAGAGGGAAACGAGGAAGTCGTGTTAATCCATTGTTATTGAGTTGCAGACCATATACATGCCTCTGACCTTGAGGGTCGCGGCCGAATGATTGCGCTTCCTCTAGTGGTTTTCTTCTCGCTCCAGCGCTATTTCGTTCGTGGACTGTTAGCGGGTTCGGTCAAGTAATAGTGATGGAAGTGCGATAGATGCATTTCCGATTACCTCTTCGGAGACTTCATATTCGCGCGCTGTGTCGACTGCTCGTTGCATAGTCAACGTGCTCCCAGCGAGTGCACCATTAGATTTCAGGCGCGCAACACCTTCCGTCACCACAACATCAAGTTCACCGATTAAGTATTGCCCATCGGGTTGTCCTGCAGCAGCCATAGCATCGGTAACAAAGATCATTCGATTACCAGCAACTTCTTTAATAGATGAAACATCGTCACGAGAAACATGATGCCCATCCATGATGAGTTCGAGAGGGATAGATGTCTTGTGCAATAAAGCTGTAGCAAATGTCTTCTCACCATCCTTCAATTTGCTCATTCCATTTGAAAAATGTGTCACCAGCGCCGCACCAGCATCAACTGCTTTAAGCGCATCGTCATAACTTCCATCCGAATGACCAATTGCAGCGATGATCTTTTTGCTTGCAAGATAGGAAATTACCTCGAGTGCATGTTCTAGTTCCGGCGCAACGGTAATCATCTTTATTGCACCCTCGCCCACTTCGATCAATCGTTGAATCTCAGAGATAGTTGGTGACTTCAGGAGATTTGGATTATGCGCCCCACACCTCGCGCGTGCGAGGTAAGGACCTTCCAAGTGAATTCCAGCGATTGCGCCGGAGTTATAAAACGGTACGAGTCTGCGAATCTGCGTTTCGAGATCATCAACCTTTTCAGTAACCAAACTTGCAAGTAATTGCGATGTTCCGTGGTTTTTATGAAAGTTGATAGCGATTTGGATGTTTCTAGGATTGGGGTCTGAGAAGTAGAAACCTGCGCCACCGTGGCAATGAAGATCGACGTATTTAGCCTCGATTTCACGCTCACTCACCCGTGGATTTTATTACGTATTTCGCTACTCATGTTGCGCGCTAAACTTCCCCTCTACTGGAGACGTCGCATAGCCCGGTCTAGTGCGCCTCACTGCTAATGAGGTTTTCCCGAAAGGGAATCGGAGGTTCAAATCCTCTCGTCTCCGCCATTAATTACTTACAGTGATATCCAACTTCTTGTTGAAGAAGATTCCATGATTGCAACACATGCTTCAACCGCGGCGCGACCATCGCTGGAGATTCCAATATTTGAAGGTTTTCCTTCTATGAGGTCAATCATTGCGCGGATCTGATCGCTATATGCCTGCATTCGGATATCACCAAATGCTGAGTTTGCGCCTTCATGGCCCACAGATGGTTGTTGGGAAATAGTTCGCCAACCGTTTTCGTCAGAAATCCTTAACTCTCCATACGGATCTAGATCAAGGAGTCCTTGAGTTCCGGTAATTCTGATCCGATACTCTTCGCCGAGAAAAGCTGGCGCAGGGAGTGCTCGACTTGAAAAGAGTGAGCAGATTGCTCCGTTGGAAAACTCAAGAAGAGCCATCGTCGTATCTTCAACGACAATATCGGGTATTAAGGTCTTAGAAAAAGCTGAAACAGTTTTCACTTCAGCGCCCATAAACC
>JBJTHB010000112.1:0-4748 GCA_046094245.1 Actinomycetota bacterium | reverse complement strand
TATTCGTAATCGGGCGTTTTGCGGCAATTTGTTAACATGGTTGTTGCTTGGGGCATCCTTAACCATCACCTATGTAATAATTCGCCATACATATGTCACGGGGAGATTCATCAGCGCAGAAAGTCGAACCGCACCACGCATGTAATCGCTGAAAACGAGGAAGGTTCCACCGAAGGGACGGACCAAACCGTGAAGAACCATTCCGTTGAGAATTGAACCCATGGCATGTTCACGAATTCCAAAGTGAATGATTCGACCATAGGGATTGGCATCCTCCATAGTTGAAGTAAGTGGAAGGAAAGATCCTCCCTCTTCGATCGTCGTGTTATTACTTTCTGCTAAATCTGCTGAGCCTCCCACTAATTCAGGAAGTGAACGAGATAAGGAATTGATGACATCTCCCGAAACTTTTCGAGTGGAGACTTCTTTGTCAGGTGAGTATGAAGGAAGTGAAGCATCCCAACCACCAGGAAGCTCTCCTTTAACTAGTCGTGACAAGAGCGCAGCGCCATCAGGGTGAGATTTCTGCCAAGCCTCAAATGACGCATTCCAATTCGTGCGGAGATCTTTGCCACGCACTCCAACTTTCTTTACATGCTCTTCAATCTCACCTGGAAAATAGAAATCTTCACTAGGTATGCCTAGTTCCTTCTTGGTGGCGGCAACTTCGTCAGCTCCTAGAGCAGAACCGTGAGACTTTGCAGTGTTGCGCGCCTTTGGTGCTGGCCAAGCAATAACGGTCTTAAGTCGGATCAAGGTTGGTTTAGTCGTTGTTGCGACTGCAACTTCCATAGCGGCTTCCAATGCAACACGATCAACATCACCATTTGCTTGGGCAGCTACATCAATAACATGCCAACCATAAGCTCGGTATCGGGCAGACACATCTTCCGTAAATGCGTAGTGGGTGTCACCTTCAATCGATATTCGATTGTCGTCATAGATAACTTTGAGATTTCCTAGTGCTTGCGTTCCTGCAAGTGACGAAGCTTCGGCGCTAACACCTTCTTGAAGATCTCCATCGCTACAGATCACCCAGATGTTGTGATCAAATGGACTTGAGCCCCATTGCGCATCAGGATCTAGAAGTCCGCGTTCGTATCGCGATGCCATCGCCATTCCCACTGCATTGGCAACGCCTTGGCCAAGAGGACCTGTTGTTGTTTCAACTCCTGCGGTGTGTCCATACTCGGGGTGTCCGGGTGTAAGTGAACCCCAGGTTCGAAATGCTTTGAGATCATCAAGTTTTAATCCGTAATTGCTAAAAAGTAATTGGATGTACAAAGTGAGAGAGGAATGACCGCACGACAGTACAAATCGATCACGACCAATCCATTGTGGATCGCTCGGATCGTGGCGAAGAAATCGCTGAAATAGCGTGTAAGCAACCGGCGCCAATGACATCGCAGTCCCAGGATGGCCATTGCCAACCTTTTGAACCGCATCCATTGCTAATGCGCGCGCTACGGCAACCGCTTTATCGTCGAGTTCGCCCCAGGGCGCTTTGGTCGGATACATCAAGCCCCTTTCCGAGCCACGAGATTACCTGTTATCGCCAGGTTCCATGCGAAAAGCCACACGATGACTGCACCAACTAAGTGCGCGCCAACGATGATTTCAGGAAGTCCGGTGAAATATTGGACGTAGCCAATTGCGCCCTGCGCGAGTGCAATCAGCAGGAACTTCTGAATCAATGGTCCAAGTCGAGATCGAGTTGCTTCACTTTCTCCGAGTTTGATCGCAATGACGAGCGCCACCGTTACTCCGAGAAGTGCAATCACAAGATCGGCATGGATCCACGCCATCATCTTTGAATCGAGATTGAATCTCTCCGCAGTTGAGTCTCCCGCATGAGGACCGCTGCCAGTAACAATCGTTCCCATGAAGAGGACGGCAATCGTTATTACTAGATGCGCCTTCATGAGATTGCGAACTAGTGGGATTGGTGCGAGGGTGGTCGGAGTCTTTGCATGTGCGCGCTGGCGCAGTGATAGCGCGCCAGCAATGAGCACGATCGAGAGCAAGAAATGTGCTGCCACAGTCGCCGGATTGAGTCCAGTGAGAACGGTGATTCCACCGAGTACGCCTTGTGCCAATATTCCAATGATTTGGAAGGCGCCCAGTCGACGAAGATGTCGCGCACCGGATTTGAGAATTACAAACATCAACCCAAGCGCATTGAGAAGTAAAACAAAAGTAAGTAATCGATTACCGAATTCGATCCACGCATGAAGTGGCGCTTCAGGTTGATCAGGCGTTGGCGTGTATGAGCCTGGAGTGCATTCCGGCCACGTTGAACATCCCAGTCCTGACCCGGTGATGCGAACGGCGCCACCCGTCACAACAATTGCCGATTGAGTGAAGACCATGAGCGACGAGAGTTTCAAGAGCGCGGTATTCATCTTCTCGGCCACAGGCGTGAGCCTAGTTATGGCTATCCAGAGAGGTCAGACATGACGATGGGATTCCGACCACATGCTCAAAGTGGCGGCTATGACCGAATTACGAAACAATACCGTTGTGAAATCCGCCGCCCCGACCGAGGACCTACGCACCCGCGACCAGGTAGCTCGCACCATCCTTGAGTCTGGCCCATCGACTGCCGTCGATTTGGCAGAGCGATTGGGGCTGACTCCAGCCGGCATTCGGCGCCATCTTGATTCGTTGGTGATGGAAGGGATTCTGGAAGAGCGCGAACCCCATCTACGTAGCACACGTGGGCGCGGTCGGCCATCAAAAGTCTTCGTCATGAGCGACACAGGTCGCGAACGGTTCGAACACTCTTACGACGATCTAGCAGTTTCTGCTTTGAAGTACATCGCTGCCAATAGCGGTGAACATCTCGTTACAGGGTTTGCACGGCATCGCGCTGAGGAAATTGTGCGACGTTCTCATGATCGAGTCAGTAAATCTAAGGATGCCATAACCGGACTTGCTGGGTTTCTGAGCGAAGAGGGGTACGCCGCCAATACTCATGCCCATGGAATTGGCATTGAGTTATGTCAACATCATTGCCCGATTGCCCACGTTGCTGCTGAATTCCCTCAACTCTGCGAGGAAGAAACTGCAGCATTCTCGAAAATTCTTGGGACCCACGTACAACGTTTAGCAACAATCGCACATGGCGATGGCGTATGCACGACTTTCATCCCCACAAAAGATGTACCACAATCAAACGCACCCCAAACTACGGCACAACTAGGCAAAAGAAAGATGAGCAAACGATGAGCCAGACCGCACATCCCGAACTCGAAGGCATTGGAAAGTATGAATACGGCTGGTCTGATAAAGATGTAGCTGGCGCAAACGTCAAGCGCGGCCTCAACGAGGATGTAGTTCGAGATATCTCAGGCAAGAAGAACGAGCCACAATGGATGCTCTATCTTCGCCTCAAAGGTCTTTCGCTCTTCGACAAGAAGCCGCTCCCAAATTGGGGTTCGGATCTTTCTGACATTAAGTTCGACACCATCAAATATTTTGTGCGCTCTACCGAGAAACAAGCAACTTCATGGGAAGAGTTACCAGAAGACATCAAGAATACGTATGACCGACTAGGTATCCCAGAAGCGGAAAAACAGCGTCTCGTCGCTGGAGTTGCCGCCCAGTATGAATCTGAAGTTGTTTATCACTCAATCCGCGAGGATCTCGAGAAACAAGGCGTTATCTTCCTTGATACCGATACCGGACTCCGTGAACATGAGGATATCTTTAAGGAGTACTTCGGTTCAGTAATTCCTGTCGGCGACAACAAATTTGCTGCCCTTAACACAGCTGTATGGTCCGGTGGATCCTTTGTGTACGTTCCGAAGGGCGTGCACGTAGAGATTCCACTTCAAGCGTACTTCCGAATTAACACAGAGAACATGGGCCAATTCGAGCGCACTTTGATCATTGCAGATGAAGGCTCATATGTTCACTACGTTGAAGGCTGTACGGCTCCGATTTACTCATCCGACTCACTCCACTCGGCAGTCGTAGAGATTATTGTCCGTAAGAATGCACGAGTTCGCTACACAACCATTCAGAATTGGTCAAACAACGTTTATAACTTGGTCACAAAGCGTGCGACCTGTGCCGAGGGCGCAACCATGGAGTGGATCGATGGAAACATCGGATCAAAAGTAACTATGAAATATCCCGCAGTCTTCATGATGGGTCCACATTCAAAAGGTGAGACACTTTCAATTGCATTTGCTGGCGAAGGCCAACATCAAGATGCAGGAGCCAAGATGGTTCATGCAGCTCCGTATACATCCTCGACCATCATCTCTAAGTCAGTAGCGCGAGGTGGTGGCCGCACTTCGTATCGCGGGCTAGTCCAAGTACAAGAAGGTGCGCACCATTCAAAGAGCACAGTTAAATGTGATGCGCTCCTTGTCGACACAATTTCGCGTTCTGACACTTATCCCTATGTCGATGTTCGTGAAGATGATGTTTCGATGGGTCACGAAGCTACAGTTTCGAAGATCTCTGATGATCAACTCTTCTATCTCATGTCCCGTGGGTTATCCGAAGATGAAGCCATGGCGATGATTGTTCGAGGATTTATCGAACCGATTGCGCGTGAACTACCCATGGAATATGCGCTTGAACTGAATCGTTTGATTGAGCTCCAAATGGAAGGAGCGGTTGGTTAATGTCAGCGTTGCCAACGAATTACCTCGCTCCCACAGGTCGTGAAGAGGCGTGGCGCTTCACACCTATGAAGAGAATTGCTGGTTTGCACGATCCTGCTACGAACGTCCTTG
>JBJTHB010000111.1:0-4017 GCA_046094245.1 Actinomycetota bacterium | reverse complement strand
GAAAGATATGTTGCTGCATGACCCAGATGCGTAGCATCGTATGGGGTAATTCCACAGACATACATTGAAACTTTGGCTTCGTTCAGTGACACATAACTTTTGCGGTAAGAATCTAAGAGTTGAAGTGGCGGATGATGCACGCCATCCTTTACTGGAGGAAGTGAAATTTCTGGCCAACTCCGCACAACGCCATCGTAATGGTTCGCAGATTACACAGGTGGCCATGGAACAGCGGGCCACTCTTCAGAGGGCTCTGGAAAACCTCCCGCTTCCAAGCCGGTAATGCGATGCAGGATGGCCTCACGTTCATCGATCGAGATGAGGTGATCTAAAGCGGAATCGTCGGTGACAAATCGGCGCACCATTGCAAGCCTCACTCGTTCCTCTTCGGTGAGCTCTTGTCCGGAAAATTGCCAGATAACAGTGCGTAACTTCGATTCTTCATGCAGAGTCACTCCATGATCACATCCGTAAACCTCGTTGCGTGAGATTGGAAGAATGTGGCCAAACTTGCGATCAGTGTTGTTAACTACGGCATCAAAGAGAGCTAGATTGCGAATCGATCGCGCATCACTTTGACCTAATTCAATGACATCAATTGATTCATCAACATCTATCCATTGCTGAACCGCTCCTATTCCGAATGGCCCATCTCGCATGACGGTGGTCGGAACGCAATGAAAACCTCCGGCCTCACTGATGAGAAAGCTCGCGACTTCGCGAGATGCCAAATTTCCATTCGGGAAATCCCACAAAGGTCGCTCCCCTGCAATTGGTTTATAGACGATGGCAATCTCGTCAGATCTCGCGGAGGAAATCTTCGCGAATAGTGTCGCGTTGGACGCATCGACAAGGCGACCTTCGACGAGAAGCTCTCCGTCCATCAACTGCTGAGGTGCCACTAAGACCATAAAGTAATCAGTTAATTCGCTCGAGGACAGATATGCCCATCAATATTGATAGGACCACCACAGAACATGCACGGTTGGCGACCAGCCTTAATGACGGACATGGATCGCGAAATGAAACTTCGTACTTGAGTGGGCGTTAGCGTAATCCGTACGATCGCAGGCGCATCGGGGCTATCGTCCGAAACAATCTCATCGAATACAACCTCCGAATCTTCACCTGTCAGAGCTTGTCCTTCAAAACGGATTAACTGGCTGTCGAATTGCCAGGTTATCGACATAACGCCGAGCGAGAACTCGGAATCAATAGGGGTTTCAAGGGGTTCGGAATCCTTTACCGATCCTCCTTGGGTCGCTCGAGCATCCTTGAGAATCTCTACAAATCGTTCCGTTAGCGCTTGCGCTTGACCCTTCTCCAGCGCAAAAGTGAAATTTTGACCAGCTTTTCTTGCTTGAAGATAAAACGCACGCTCCCCAGGTTGCCCGACTGTTCCCAAGACAAATCGATCTACCGTATCCAAGTTATACACTCGTCTAGACACCTGCGCCCCCACCAACAATTCTGCGATTTCTTATTCTGCTCTTTGCCATGGCGAGAGAAGTGACCTTCACCAGACGTGAATTCGAGCGCACAATCGTTCGTGATTGCGGCGTCCAATGAATCTCCGATAATGAACAAGTATCAACGAGGAAATGTTGGAAATTATCGAGCGGGCCACCGTTCGAGAGTTGAAGAGCCATCTTAATGATGTCTCCATGTGTAACTATCAAGATAGTTTTGTGGGGATATTTGCGCATCAGGGCTTTCAACCCTTTTTCAATTCTCAACGCAGCTCCAGAGAAGCTCTCACCGTGAGGGAATGCAAAAGAGCTAGGTTTGCTCTGAATCTGCCTCCATGACTTTTCTTTTGCCAATTCCTTAAGTTTCCGCCCACTCCATTGACCGTAATCCATTTCAATGAAGCGTTCATCGCGATGAATGCGTTTACGACGGGCCACGGCCATCGCGTCAGCTGTGTCGACACAACGTGAAAGCGGACTAGAAATAATTCTGTCGATTGTGACATCTTTAAGAGCGTTGACGAGATTATGCGCTTGTTTCTTTCCAACGACCGAGAGGCTGACACCTTCGATTCGTCCGGCCAGAATTCCGGCCTCATTGGCAGTTGAATGAGCATGACGCAGAAGTAAGAAAGTCGTCATGTTCGTAGGTTATGTCATTATTCTCGAATATGTGATGCTAAGGTCTTTTCATGGAGCAGCGTCAACTCGGTAGATCTGGAGTCCGAGTCACCCGTATCGGCCTCGGAACAATGACATGGGGTCGCGATACCGACGAGCACGAGGCTGCGGAACAGATGCGTTTTTTCCTCGATGCAGGTGGAAATTTCATTGATACGGCTGCGGTTTATGGAGATGGGGATTCTGAGCGGGTTTTGGGAGGTCTACTAGGGGTACTGGTTCCTCGCGATGAAATTGTGATCGCCACGAAGGCCGGCATTAGCTTTAAAACCGGTGAACGCAAGGTTGATAATTCCAGAACCTCGTTGATAGCCGATTTAGATAAATCGCTTGCGCGGCTCGGAACAGATTATGTTGATCTATGGCAGATACATACGTGGGATCACGCAACACCTTTAGAGGAGACCCTTGGTGCCATGGACTACGCCCTGAATTCCGGAAAAGCGAGGCACGTTGGAATCTCAAACTTTTCTGGGTGGCAACTCGCTCGAAGTGTGACTCTACAAAATCCACTCTTTGGTAAGGCTCCAATAGTTAGCATCCAGAACGAATATTCCCTTTTACGCCGTCAAGCAGAACGTGAGGTACTTCCCGCTTCTATGGAACTGGGAGTTGGTTTTCTTGCTTGGTCACCGTTGGGACGCGGAGTATTGACGGGCAAATATCGCGGTGGCATGCCATCTGATTCACGCGGAGCAAGCCCACATTTTTCATCATTTATCGCACCGTACCTCAACGATCGTTCATCGCGAATCGTAGAAGCAGTAATGGTCGCAGCAGATGGATTGGGACTGTCGCCACTCGAAGTTTCTCTGGCGTGGGTCCGCGATTGTCCCGGAGTAACGTCGGCAATCATTGGTGCACGAACAGGCGCGCAATTGCGCGGGGCGCTCAGCGCAGAAGCGGTAACGCTCCCCATTCCAGTTCGAGAAGCGCTTGATGACGTTTCTGCCGAGTAATGAACTTTCTTTAAAACTGGTCCTTAAGCGTTAGCCAAGAAGTGCTGTAACGAGCGCGCTCCAAAAGTTAAGGAATCAACCGGAACTCGTTCGTCAACGCCATGGAAAAGCGCCAGGAAATCTAGCTCTGGCGGCAATTTCAAAGGACTGAATCCATAGCCGGCTAAGCCGAGTTTTGCTAGCGCCTTATTGTCGGTGCCTCCGCTCATGACGTATGGCACTGGTATTCCCTCCGGATCTTCAGCCTTAATTGCCTCAACCATTCGATCAACGAGTGGGCCAGAAAAATCCACTTCTAATGGAATATCAGAGACCAAACTTTCAACAGTGACATGCTCCCCCGCGAGAAGTTTGACGGTATCTATCAGTTCTTTCTCATATCCAGGCAGAGTACGACCGTCAACGACCGCGCTCGCAGTTTGTGGAATTACATTGGCTTTGTAGCCCGCTTCGAGCATTGATGGGTTCGCTGAATTATTCAACGTAGCGCCCAACATTCGGGAAATCGAGCCGAGCTCATCAAGGACTGGCTTAAGATCATTGCTGTCGTATTTCTTGCCCGTAAGTTCTGCGACTTTCTTCAGGAACGCTTCGTTTGTTTTGGTGATGCGCTGTGGCCAAGTGTAATTTCCAATGCGAGAAATCGCGTCAGCTAAACGTGTCACAGCGTTCTCCCGATTTACCATGGATCCATGACCTGCGAGTCCATGGGCCGTGAGTTTCATCCACTCAATACCTTTTTCCGCAGTTTCGATGAGGTAAATTCGTTGGCCGGAGTTGAGAGTAAGAGAAAAACCGCCTACTTCCGACACTGCTTCAGTACAACCCGCAAAAACTTCTGGATGATGTTCGGCCATCCAGCGCGAACCGTAGATTCCGCCCGCCTCTTCATCGCCGAAGAAGACAAT
>JBJTHB010000110.1:0-3639 GCA_046094245.1 Actinomycetota bacterium | reverse complement strand
GTAACCAAGACCGCGCACGGTCTGGATCAAAGTCGGATTAGCAGGATCTGTCTCAATCTTCGCGCGCAACCTCTTGATGTGAACATCTAGCGTCTTGGTATCACCCACATAATCGCTACCCCACACACGATCAATTAATTGCATACGTGTTAGAACTCTTCCGGCATTACGCATCAAGAACTCAAGCAGCTCGAATTCCTTTAGTGGGAATGGAACGGGAGTTCCATTAACCGATACTTGGTGGCGTTCTACATCCATGCGAACTGGACCAACGCTAATTACGCCATTTTCTAGATCGGCAACCTCACCGTTATTTCGACGAAGGACCGCACGAATACGGGCCACAAGTTCGCGAGAGGAATATGGTTTTGTTACATAATCATCAGCGCCGATTTCTAGTCCGACGACTTTATCGACCTCAGAATCTTTAGCGGTGAGCATGATGATGGGGACACGAGATTTTGCGCGTATCTGGCGGCATACTTCAGTTCCTGAGACTTCAGGAATCATCAGATCTAAAAGCACGAGATCAATTCCACCTTGGTCGAATTTCTTTAGCGCCGCAGCGCCATTTTCTGCGGTGACGACGGAAAAACCCTCTTTACCAAGTAAGAATTCCAAAGCTTCTGAGAAAGAGGCTTCATCTTCAACAACAAGAATTTTGGTCATGCTGCCTCTCCGTCTCGCGCAATCGGTAGCTGAAGAGTGAAAGTGCTGCCGACTCCAACCTTGCTCCATACTTTCACATCGCCGCCGTGATTGAGCGCCACATGCTTCACAATCGAAAGTCCCAATCCCGTTCCACCCGTCAGACGTGAACGGGCTGGATCGACTCGATAGAAACGCTCAAAGATGCGATTGAGGTTCTCATCAGCAATACCAATCCCCTGATCGGTAACCGATATTTCGACGATATCTCCGCTGCGCTTGGTGACAATCGACACTTTGGTGTGCTCCGGGCTATAACTCACTGCATTCTCAACCAGATTATGAACTGCGGTAATCAACTGTTCGCGATCGCCAATGACTGTTGCATCTTCAACTTCGCCAATCTCGATACTTATTGCTCTTTGCTCTGAGGAGAATTGGGCCTGATCAACAGCTTCTCTTACGACATCGCTAACATCTACTTCCAAAGCTTTCTGAAGTGGATCACTGCTCTGCAAACGTGAAAGATCGATAATTTCTTGAACCAATTCCGTTAATCGTTTCGCCTCGATCTGCATTCGGGTTGCAAATTTCACTACGGCTTCTGGCTCATCTTTTGCCCCAAGAATTGCTTCACTCAATAATCCGAGGGCTCCAATGGGGGTCTTTAACTCATGTGAGACGTTAGCAACGAAATCTCGACGTACTGCCTCTATTCGCCGCGCTTCGCTCTCATCAGAAATCAAAACTAGAACCATGCCTTGATCATCCAGCGGTGTAACTGAAACTTCTAATTCGCGTTTTCCGCCACCAATCGGTCCACGTGCCAATTCGATGGAACCACGGTGGCTCTCTTTCTTACGTCGTACCACGCGAATTAAAGCGAGCAACTCTTCGCTAGAGATGCGTTCATCTTTCAGCAAACCAAAGCTTGCAATTCCGGGTGATTGAAAAATTATCTCTTCGCCAGGAAGTAAGACCAGTGATTCAACTTCAAGTGACTGAAGCGTCTTAATAAGAAGATCTGGCAATCGATGTGTTACTTGGTTCTCGCTTTCAGATTTGCGGAACTTCATGACGCAATAATACGAAAGTGCGCTAATAGCGTCATGTTTGACCGTTTAACCCGTTGTTCACCGATACGACAGGCTGCGTTTACCGCTTAAATTCACATCATGCGGGAAAACTATTACCTTTAGCCCATGAGTTGGCTTCGCAGCGCGTTCCAAGATGAATTAGATGGGGTCACACAGACCCTCGTAGATTTATCTGCCCTGGTATCTGATGCAATCTCACGTGCGACTCACGCGCTTCTTACCGCCGATATCAAAGAAGCCGAAGAGGTTATCGACGCAGATGATCGAATCGATGACATCCAGCACGAACTTGATGCTCGCATCATCGACATCATCGCGCGCCAACAACCCGTAGCTTCTGATCTACGTGCGCTGGTGACTGCACTACGTATGAGCGCCGATCTAGAGCGCATGGGCGATATGGCTCATCACGTTGCAAAAATTACTCGTTTGCGCCACCCCAACAGCGCTGTACCTTCAGAATTACTTCTCACAATCGAAGAGATGGGCAAAGTTGCCCGTTCAATTTCCGACAAAGTTGGCGGAGTCATTAATTCTCGTGACGTTGACACCGCCATGGAAGTTGAAAAAGATGATGATGAAATGGATAAGTTGCACCGCAAGCTCTTCACAACTTTGATGGATGAGTCGTGGGCTCACGGAACCGAGACCGCGATTGATATCACGCTGATTGGACGTTACTACGAGCGTTATGCCGACCACGCGGTATCTGTTGCCCGTCGTGTTTACTTCTTAGTGACCGGCAAATTCTCTAAGTAATTACTTTTTACCCTGATTTGCTACAGCTTCAATCGCAGATTTAGCAGCTTCGGGATCTAGGTATTCGCCGCGCTTTACGATTGGTTCGAATTCTTTATCAAAAGTAAACAACAAAGGAATTCCCGTCGGGATATTTACTTCTGCTATCTCTTCATCTGAAATACAGGCGATGTGTTTGACGATCGCGCGGATCGAATTTCCATGCGCTGCTACTAGAACTGTCTTGCCTGTCTGAAGGTCGCGCGAAATTTCACCGTTGAGGTAGGGCAATAAACGATTGACGACATCTTTTAAGCATTCAGTCTTAGGCATGTCTGCGCCTAGATCGGCATAACGCGGATCAGATGCTTGGGAGTAGGGATCGGCATCATCGATGGGTGGCGGTGGCACGTCAAATGATCGGCGCCATAATTTAAATTGTTCTTCGCCGGAAGCTTCAAGAGTCTGCTTCTTATCTTTTCCTTGCAGTGCACCATAGTGACGCTCGTTTAACCTCCAGGTGCGATTGACCGGAATCCAGTGGCGATCACATGCATCGAGCGCGATTTGAGCGGTCTGAATGGCGCGACGCAAAAGCGACGTGTGTAATACATCTGGAAGTAAATTCTTTTCGCGGAGCAATTCGCCTCCGCGTCGGGCTTCTTTCTCGCCAAGTTCCGAAAGACGTACATCCACCCAACCAGTGAAAAGATTTTTGGCATTCCATTCACTCTCGCCGTGACGAAGAAGGATGAGTTTTCCGATGGTCATAAACGTATTCTATTAAGTATTAGATGAGATGCTCAAATGCCGCGAGGTTCGAAAGAGATTCGCCGCGTGAAACTCGCCATGCCCACTCTCGCCGAATTGCGTTAGCGAATCCGAGTTCCAGTAATGGATTAAAAGAGGAATCGGAATATTGCAGGACTGCTCCAATCACGCGATCCAATTCTTGTTCTGTGACTGCGCCAAAAGGCAGTCGGCCCACAAGATAGATATCGCCCAATTCATTTACGGCAAATGCCACGCAATACATCGATGCATTCTTCTTCAACATCCATTCATGGACGGCAGATTCGTTCTCATCTGGTTTACGGATAACGAATGCGTTAATGCTCAGTGACTGGTCGCCCACGACGAGTGCGCAATGAGTTTG
>JBJTHB010000109.1:0-2773 GCA_046094245.1 Actinomycetota bacterium | reverse complement strand
GCTGTTGTTGAAAATAATGTTAAGGTGTTGATTTCCACTGAGATCTGACCCGGGAAGGCAGACAATTTTCACTTAGATTTGACCCTGAGGTGCCTCCAGTGAAGTGATCCAGAGTTAATGTTAGTTTTCTGGCGGATTTCCCGAGGAAGGAAGGTAACCGCCCGATTGCTACCGCCTTACGCTGATATTTTAATGTCGCTACATTGATGCATGTATCGTCGTTTTTAGGGACGCGTGGATGTATCAAGAGATACTGGGCAGTGAGCGGCGTCGTCAGTGGACTGACGCCCAAAAACTCAAGATTATCGAAGAAATCGGCGTTAATGGCGCGACGGTAGCAGAAGTTGCCAGACGTCATGAACTTACGCGGCAGCATCTTTACCAGTGGCGTAATCATTTTCGCCGAAAGAGAGCTTTGCAAGAGGAAGATGATATTGCTTTTCTTCCTGTAGAGATGAAGCCAAGTCGTAGACCTGCTTCTGTCAAAGCTGACGGTGCGTTTCTTGAGATTGGGTTAAATAACGGCCGCAGCCTGCGTTCAGTAACTGGGCTTCCTGAAGAGGAACTTCTTCGTTTGATCCGTCTTGTGGAGCAGGCATGATCGGACCCGGCGTTGGCGTTCAGGTTTATTTAGCTGCCGGCGTGACGGATATGCGTCGCGGGATTGCGGGCTTATCTGGACTAGCCGAGAATGTTTTAAAACATAATCCCGCCTGTGGCGCGGTATTCGCTTTTCGCGGACGCAAGGGTGATCGTATTAAATTACTGCATTGGGATGGTCATGGCTTTTGCCTTTACTATAAGGTTTTGGAGCAAGGATATTTTCCATGGCCTAAGGCCAAAGATGGGGTTGTGCATCTCACGTCAGCGCAGCTTTCAATGCTGTGGGAGGGAATTGATTGGCGGCGCGCTAAATGGACTTCTGCGCCTTTAAGAGTTTAAGAAATATATCCTTGAATATGCTTGTTTATTGTTGTTTTTGATGTTGTTTTGAGGCGTTTTATGCTATGTTTTTAGCATGCTAAAAACGTTTGCTGATTTGCCAAATGATATTGAAGCCTTGAAGGCTTTAGTCCTCTCGCAGCAGACAGAACTTCACGCTCACTCTCTCATCATTCAGGCGCTTCGCCTTCAGATCGCACGCTTAAAGAAACAAAAGTTTGGCGCAAGTTCTGAAAAAATCCAGAGAGAGATCGCGCAGCTTGAGCTCGCTCTTGAAGGACTTGAGATCGCCAGCGCAGAGAACAATATCTCGCCCCTAAATGATGGCGATCAGATTGAACAGAAGAAGACTGACGAAAGTAACGCCGATCCTGAAAAACCAGCTCGTCGTCGCCCACGCGTTTGCGATGCAATCCCGCGCGAGCAGCGTTGTCTTGATCCAGGCGAGGTCTGTACTGACTGTGGTGGCGCTTTGCGTCTTATTGGCGAAGATATCTCTTCCATTCTTGATATGGTTACCGCCAAGCTAAAAGTAATTGAGACGGTGCGGCCTAAGAAGTCTTGCCGCTGCTGCGAAAAAATCGTGCAGGTTCCTGCGCCAACCCGGCCCATTCCAGGAAGTTTAGCAGGACCAAGTCTGCTGGCCTTCATCTTGGTGTCCAAATACGATGATCATTTGCCGCTCTATCGCCTGAACGAGATCTTTGCTCGAATGGGCGCAGATATCCCGGATACGACGCTCGTCGATTGGTGTGGGCGCAGTATGCGCACGCTCACCCCACTTGTAGATCTTATCTCCAAAGAGATTTTATCATCAGACAGGCTTCATGCCGATGACACTCCAGTCCGCATGTTGGATCGCTCAAGACGTGCGTCAGGTTTTGATAAAAATGTTAGGCAGGGTCGGATCTGGGTCTATGTTCGAGATGATCGACCCTGGGCGGGAACATCGCCTCCTGGCGCTGTCTATCGCTTCTCTCCAGATAGAAAGGGAGAGCGTCCTCGAGAGCATCTCAAAGACTTTAAAGGTATTCTGCAGGCCGACGCTTATGCGGGCTTCAATGATCTCTATAAGCCAGATCAAAAAGGCGACATTCATGTCAGGGAAGCCGCATGCTGGGCGCATGCGCGGCGTGAGTTCCATGACTTTTGGAAACTCAGCGGCTCTGAGATTGCCAAAGAAGCGCTTGAGCGGATTGGCGCCCTCTATGATATTGAAGAGCAAATTAAGGGCCTCTCCGCTGAAGAACGTCGCGCTCACCGTCAACTCCACAGCAAGCCACAGTTTGAAGCCTTCGAACTCTGGGCGAAGCAGCAACTCGAGATCATCTCTGGTAAGGGCGATCTGGCTAAGGCCTTCCGCTATATCCTTAGTCGACGAGAGGCCTTCACTCTCTTTCTCGAAGATGGCCGGGTCGCGATAGATAATAACGTCGCCGAACGCGCTATGAAGCCGATAGCTGTAGGACGAAAGAACTGGTTATTCGCCGGCAGTAATAGCGGCGGCGAGACACTAGCCAAAGCCATGACAATTATTGAAACGGCAAAGCTCTCTGGCCTTGATCCTCAAGCTTACCTAGCCGACGTTCTTGCCAGAATTAACGATCATAAAATTAATCGGCTGCAAGAGTTGCTGCCTTGGAACTGGAAACCTCTCCAGAGCTCAGCCGAAAACCAGATTGCCGCTTAGTCAATTGACGTCGTTAACGACGTCAATAACGACGTCAACAAATATCATCACATCACAAAACTAGCTAAAATGATCAGGGTAACAATCGGGCGGTTACCGTTGAGCGATTGTGAGCGTTCGTTTTTCTGTATCATTCCACTC
>JBJTHB010000108.1:0-10366 GCA_046094245.1 Actinomycetota bacterium | reverse complement strand
AAGTAATGCAAAAGCGTGCATCGCTTGTTCATCTGTGATGGCACGATATTCAGCTCGACCAATGTCGTGCAAGAAAGCATGCTCAGGTCCTACGCCGGGATAATCTAAGCCAGCAGAAATGGAATGTGATTCAACAGTCTGGCCATTGTGATCTTGTAAAACATACGAACGAGTGCCGTGAAGTACGCCCGGAGTCCCACCGCTAATGGTGGCTGCATGACGTCCCGTTTCTACTCCGGCACCGCCGGCTTCCAAACCGATAAGTCGAACTTGAGAATCATCAATAAATGGATGAAAAATTCCAATTGCATTTGAGCCCCCACCAACGCAGGCTAAGACTGCATCTGGTAAACGGCCTGTGAGTTCTAGAACTTGTGCACGAGATTCAACGCCGATGATTCGATGAAAATCACGCACCATGGTTGGGAAAGGATGTGGACCCGCTACTGTTCCAAGTAAGTAGTGAGTACTTTCCACATTTGTAACCCAATCTCGCATCGCCTCATTGATCGCATCTTTGAGCGTTCGTGATCCTGTAGTCACAGGAACTACGGTTGCTCCGAGCAACTTCATGCGCGCGACATTGAGTGATTGACGTTTTGTGTCTTCTTCACCCATATAGACAACACATTCCAAGCCAAGTAGCGCTGCAGCGGTTGCGGAGGCGACGCCATGTTGTCCAGCGCCAGTTTCAGCGATTATTCTCTTTTTGCCCATGCGCTTGGTTAATAGCGCTTGTCCAAGAACGTTATTGATCTTGTGACTGCCTGTGTGATTCAAATCCTCACGTTTGAGCAAGATGCGAGCATTTCCCGCGTGTGCACCAAAGCGCGGTGCTTCCGTAATGATGGATGGACGACCTGTGTATGTACGATGTAAATGAGCGAGCTCGCTTTGAAAATCCGGATCGATTGCGGCCGCGTTATGCGCTGCCTCTAATTCTTCAAGCGCAGCTATCAACGCTTCCGGTACAAAACGCCCTCCATAAGGACCAAAATGTCCGATGATTGAGGAACGCTCCATGTCAAGAGTCTACTTTTACTTATCTTTTTCCGACACTTAAGAATTCAGCGATGGTTGCCTCAGGATTTCCTGACTTCACGAGAGTCTCACCAACGAGTATCGCATCTGCACCGGCTTGAGCGGCCATCTCGATATCAGAAATTGTGGCGATGCCTGATTCAGCAACTCGATAGATGTTTGAAGGGATCTGAGGAATGAGGGTGGTGAAATGTGAGAGATCAATCTCAAGCGTCTTCAAATTGCGTGCGTTCACGCCAATTATTTGGGGCTTTATCGCGAGAGCTCGTTCCAGTTCATCTTGATCATGAACCTCTACCAAAATCTGCATTCCTAGCTCGGTACCTAGTGCATACAAATCCGCTAGCGAACTTCCCGGTAGCGCAGCAGCAATCAATAACATGAGATCGGCACCGAACGCACGAGATTCACGAACCAAATACTCATTGACGACAAAGTCCTTACGTAGCATGGGGATTTTTATCTTCTCCCTCACCGCAGTGAAATCCTTCAATGTTCCACCAAATCTACGAGCTTCAGTCAAGACACTGACAACTGATGCACCGCCTTCTTGGTATCTCAACGCTAACGATGCTGGATCTTCAATTTCAGCAAGAGATCCCTTACTTGGAGACGATCTCTTGACCTCAGCAATGACGGAGAGTGGATTGCCTTGAAGTGAGGCAAGTGCATTTCGTGGAGCACCAATTGCAGAAATTCGATCGGCTAATTAAGATTGTGATAACTCGCGGCGGGATTGTTCCTCGAGAACTCCTTCGATGATTGAATCGAGAACGCTCATGTTTGGGACTTCAGTGATGTCAGTGAATTTGCAGCCGCGATTGCACCGAGGACTGCAGCTGCTTTGTTGAGGCACTCTTCATTTTCACTCGCTGGAATTGAATCTGCCACGATTCCTGCGCCAGCTTGAACCATCGCTTTGCCGGATTTGATCACTGCGGTTCTAATCGCAATGCATGTATCGAGATTTCCCGTGAAGTCGACATAACCAATTGCTCCGCCGTAGATTCCTCGGCGACTTGGTTCAAGATTCTCGATGATCTCCATGGCGCGAGGTTTAGGTGCACCCGAGAGAGTTCCCGCAGGAAAAACTGCATAGAGAGCATCAACCGGAGATTTATTCTCGACTAACTCCCCCACAACGGTGGAGACGATATGCATCACATGTGAATACCGTTCAAGATGCATGAATTCGACGACATTGACGCTTCCGGGAGAACACACGCGGCCCAGATCATTTCGGCCCAGATCAACGAGCATCAAATGTTCTGCACGCTCTTTTGGATCACTCAAAAGTTCTTCACCCACACGATAATCTTCTTCTGCGTTGTTTGAACGTTTTCTCGTACCTGCGATGGGGTGAACCAACACTTCGCGATCTGTGACTTTTACGAGCGCCTCCGGACTTGACCCAACGACACATAAACCATCAGCAAATCTAAATAGATACATATATGGACTTGGATTATGTAGCCGCAACATGCGATACACGTCGAGCGAATCTGCAGGACATTCCATTGTGAATCTTTGAGATAGCACCACCTGAAAAGCCTCGCCGCTTCGAATCTCCTCCTTCACAGAATCAACTTTTGACATGAACTGTGCATCGCTGATGTTCCGGACAAATTCTGGTTTTGGTCGCTCATTAAGCTGGGCGATGGAGCTAGGTATGTTCGTCGCTAACCGCTCTTTCATAGTTTCAAGTCGAGCGAGTGCGGATTCATAAGCGAAATCAACACGTTCATCTGAACCATCCCAGTTGATGGCATTTGCGATCAATGTGACGGTGCCCTGTAAATGGTCATACACCGCAAGATCAGTAGTGAGCATGAAAGCAATTTCGGGAAGATGCAGTTCATCGTGTGCAAGATTCGGCAACTTTTCTAACCGGCGGACAGCGTCGTAACCCATATAGCCAACGAGACCACCCGTGAGAGGAGGAAGTTCTTTAATCTTCGGCGAGCGAAGGTGTTTGCTTGCGATACGAAAAGCTTCAAGGGGATCAATTCCGACCGGCGCGCCTGCAGGCATGGTTCCTAACCACGTTGCCAAACCATCTCTCTCAGTCAGTGTCGCCTCGCTCGAGACACCAATAAACGAGTATCGAGACCATGCTCCACCATGTTCGGCAGATTCGAGCAGGAATGTGTTCTCCCGGTTTTCAGCGAGCTTGGAGTAGAGAGTTAAAGGAGTCTCGTTATCAGCTAAGAAGCTGGCAGCAACTGGAATAACATTGAAAGTTTGTGCGTATTCTCGAAACTCAGGAAGTGAAATGGGATTCATTGAGAACTCTTCACAGTGTGATGAAAACAGGTACGTTCACCCGTATGGCACGCCGGTCCATGCGAGCGAACTAAGTACAAAATCGAATCAGCATCGCAATCAAACTTGATCTCAACAATCTCTTGAAAATTTCCTGAAGTCGCGCCCTTTTCCCACAACTCATTTCGGCTCCGCGACCAGAAAGTCGCGCGCATGGATGTAGTTGTTGCCGCAAAAGCTTCTTTGTTTACCCATGCCACCATCAAAACTTCTTTCGAATCGATATCTTGCACGACCGCAGGAAGAAGTTCTCCATGGTTGAAGCGAGCATTGAGTTCGTCGAACATCTCTCAATTCTCCCTTATCGACTCAGCGCCGCGCACGACAAATCCTTTACGCGCCAAATCACGCTTAATCTCAGCAATTCGATAAATCCCAAAATGAAAGACGCTCGCGGCAAGGAGAGCATCTGCCCCTGATTCGATCGCGCGACCGAAGTCATCGATATCTCCCGCGCCACCACTTGCAATGACTGGCACACTGGAGATCTCTCGTACTTTGCGAATGAGTTCCAAGTCGTAACCCGCTCGCGTGCCATCCATATCCATTGAATTCAAAAGAATCTCTCCCACTCCACGCGATATCGCCTCTTCAATCCACGTGAGAGCATCGATTCCAGTATTGGTGCGACCGCCGTGAGTCGTGACTTCGAATCCAGATGATGTTCGACCACGTTTAGCATCAATCGAGATGACGAGTACTTGATTGCCAAAACGTTCGCTAATGTCATTGAGCAGCGAAGGATTCTTGATTGCAGCGGTATTCACGGAGACTTTATCTGCACCAGCCCGGAGAAGTTGATTAACATCATCAGAACTTGTAATTCCTCCACCCACAGTTAACGGGATGAATACTTGATCAGCAGTTTGACGCACGACTTCAAGAGTGGTGCTTCGCCCGTCAGAGCTTGCAGTAATATCCAAGAAAGTGAGTTCGTCGGCGCCTTCTGCAAAGTAAATGCGCGCCATCTCCACCGGATCGCCAGCATCGATCAGATTGAGAAAGTTGATTCCTTTGACCACTCTTCCTGCCGAAACGTCGAGGCAAGGAATGACCCTTGTAGCTAGCGTCATGAGGAAACCTCAAGAGCTTCTTCTACAGTGAAGGCTCCCGCATAAAGCGCTTTACCTACAATAGAACCTTCGACTCCGATTTCTGTAAGTTGACGAAGTGCGCGCAAATCTTCCAGACTTGAAACACCGCCCGATGCAATCACCGGTTGGGAGGTTGCCGCACAAACTTCGCGCAGCAAGGTGAGATTTGGGCCTTGCAACGTTCCATCTTTTTTCACATCTGTCACCACATAGCGAGCACAACCATCGCGATCTAATCGTTGGAGTGTTTCGAAGAGATCTCCACCTTCTTGTGTCCATCCACGAGCAGCCAAGGTATGACCACGGACATCAAGCCCTACTGCAATCTTCTCGCTAAATCGCGCGATAACAGATGCTGTCCATGTTGGATCTTCGAGGGCCGCAGTCCCCAAATTAATCCGTTCGCATCCCGTAGAAAGAGCGCGCACGAGTGAATCCTCGTCACGAATTCCACCAGATAATTCAACCTTGATATCCAATTTTCCAATCACTTCAGCGAGAATTTCATGGTTTGATCCTGTTCCAAAAGCTGCATCAAGATCGACGAGATGAATCCATTCAGCACCAGCCCTCTGAAAATCAAGAGCTGCTTCCAACGGAGCGCCGTAATCAGTTTGCTGCGAGAGTTCACCTTGAACGAGGCGCACTGCTTGACCGGCCTTAACGTCGACTGCAGGTAACAGAATCAGGGACTTCATAGCGAATCTGCCCAATTGTGAATCAATCTCAAACCTGCCGCTCCACTCTTCTCTGGGTGAAATTGAACTGCACTGACTGTTTTGCTTTCGATTGCGGCAATAAAGGGAAGGCCGTAATCCGATGTTGTTACTGTGAATTCACTTGATGTTGTGAGAGCTGCATAGGAATGGACGAAGTAGAAGCGTTCGCTCCCAATACCTTTGAAAAGTAGCGAATCTTCTTGAGCCGAGACGGTGTTCCAACCAATATGTGGAACAACAGGCGCATCGACTTTAACGACTTTACCTGGAGCGATTCCCAAACCTTGTGGCTCACGTTCGCGATAGAGCTCTTCACTCGTATCGAAAAGAATCTGCATCCCAACGCAAATTCCTAGAATTTTCTTATCTGCTTTGACTCGCGCACGGATAATCTCATCGCCGTTGATTGCGAGCAGACCTTCCATGCAAGCACCAAAAGCTCCCACGCCAGGCACAACAAGCCCATCTGCGTTAAGCGCGACTTCGGTATCAGAGGTAATGACTACTTCGTGTTTTGTCTCTTCACATGCTCGCTGTGCCGAACGAAGATTGCCCGATCCATAATCGAGAATCGCAATCAAAGAACGCCCTTTGTTGACGGGATTCCTGAGGTTCGGGCATCAAGTGCGACAGCATCTTTGAATGCTTGAGCGACCGCTTTGAATTGTGCCTCGAGAACATGGTGAGCGTTTCGCCCTTCGAGAACGCGGATGTGCAGACCAATTCGAGCTTCGGCAACGATGGATTCCCAAATATGTCTACCCAACGTCGTATCAAAAGTTCCGATTAATTCAACAATCTCGGGTTGACGATGAACCAAATAAGGACGACCGGAGAGATCGACTGCGGCTTGAACCAGCACCTCATCAAGCGGTACAAGTGAATTACCAAATCTGCGAATACCCGACTTATCCCCCAACGCCTCTCGAAGCGCTTGCCCAAATGCAAGTGAAGTGTCTTCGACGGTGTGGTGTGAGTCGACATCCACATCTCCCTCAGTTTTCACCTTTAGGTCGAAACCAGAGTGCTTTCCAAGTTGGGAGATCATGTGATCAAAGAATGGAACACCAGTCTCGACAGAGATAATTCCAGTTCCATCGAGTTTGAGATCGACAAGAACTTTGGATTCCTTGGTGGCGCGCTCAACGAGGGCTTGGCGTGGATTTGTCATGGTGAAAGTATCCCCTACCTCTTACTCGTCAGGCGAGTTGATTTAGCTGACCTTGCTGAGCGCAGCTATCAGAGCGCGATTTTCGGATTCGGTTCCAACTGTAATCCTCAGATAGTTGGGGATTCCTACGTCTCGAATGAGAACTCCTTGTTCAACTAACAAACGCCAGATCTCACTCGCATCTTTTTTGAATCCAGTAAACAAAATGAAATTTGCCTCCGAAGGTACGACCGTGAATCCCATTGTTTGCAGTTCTGCGATGAGCGCATTACGAGATGATGAGATTCTCGCAACATCTGCAAGAAGTGTATCTTGGTGAGTTAATGCTGCATTTGCTGCGGCCTGGGTTAGATCGCTCAGATGATATGGCAGTCGAATCAACAACATCGCATCTATCACAGCGGAATCAGCGATCATGTATCCCAATCTCGCGCCCGCAAAAGCAAAAGCTTTGCTCATGGTTCGAGAAACAATCACATTAGGAAAATCCTCAATCAAGGTAACAGCAGATACTCGCGCTGAAAACTCTGCATATGCCTCATCCACAACAACCATCGCATTGACGAGTTTGGCTGCACTAGCGATTTCTCTAATGGTTTCAAGTGACGTGCTCTCACCTGTTGGATTATTCGGAGTTGTGACAAAAACCAAACCTGGGCGTGTGGAACGTATCGCCTTAATAGCCTCATGGAGATCAATCGAGAAGTCAGAGGTTCGGGGTATCGAGATCCAATTCTTTCCAACTGCTCGAGATATGAGCGGGTGCATCGAGTACGAAGGTTCAAAGCCGAGCGCATCACCTTGGAATGCAAGCGCAATGCTTTGGAGGATTTCGTTGCTTCCATTTGCCGCCCAAACATTGTGAACTCCAAAGGAGGTTCCAGATCTCTTATTGATAAAGGAGGCGAGCGCGCTACGCAGTTCTATGGCGTCACGATCTGGATATCGATTGAGATGCGCAACTTTCGTTGCGATGGATTCCATAATCGCTTGCTGTAATTCTGGCGAGAGTGAATATGGATTCTCGTTTGTATTCAAACGATGTGGAACGTCAAGCTGTGGCGCACCATATGGAGTCAGAGTTTTGAGATTCTCATTTATGCGCATCCACTCGGGCCATCGAGAAGTCATCGTTATCGACCTTCTTCAAATCGGGCCGCAATTGCTTCTCCGTGTGCGGGCAGGTCCTCAGCCTGAGCAAAAGTGATGACGCTCTGGGCGATCTCACGCAGCGCTCGTTCGGAGTAAGAAACAAAGTGCAGGCCGCGCAAGAACGTCTGAACGGAAAGACCGCTGGAGTGGCAAGCACAACCACCTGTTGGAAGAACGTGATTGGAGCCAGCGAGATAGTCACCCAATGACACTGGAGCAAAACGTCCCAAGAAAACAGCTCCCGCATTTCGAATTTTTTTGCTGGCGCCCTTTGGATCAGCAACAATCAACTCGAGATGTTCGGCAGCATAAGCATTGGCTACATCAATTGATTGTTCAAGGCTATCTGTGAGCACGATGGCGGATTGAATTCCGGATAGCGCTTCAATAATCCGCTCAGAATGTTTTGTGCGAGCTGCACGTTCGGCAACTTTGGCTTGTACTTCGGTTGCAAGGTGGAGTGAGTCCGTAATAAGTAGTGCAGCCGCAATTGTGTCGTGCTCTGCTTGACTGATGAGATCCGAAGCGACTTCATCTGAAATCGCCGTTGAGTCAGCAACAACTGCAATCTCAGTAGGTCCTGCTTCAGAATCAATGCCGATCTTTCCTCGTAGCGCACGCTTGGCAGCAGCGACATAAATATTTCCAGGTCCAGTGACGAGATCTACGGGTGCAAGTACTTCCTCTTCACCATTCTTTACACCATATGCAAATGCTGCGACTGCTTGGGCACCACCCATGGCATAGATTTCGGTAATACCAAGCAACGCGCACGTTGCAAGAATGGTTGGATGTGGCCAACCTGCATTCTCCTTCTGTGCAGGTGATGCAACAGCGATACTCGGTACCCCAGCAATCTGTGCTGGCACGACATTCATGATGACCGAACTTGGATACACCGCCCGTCCTCCTGGAACATAAAGTCCAACGCGATCTACTGGAATCCAGCGCTCTTCAACTTCGCCGCCATCTACAACACGTGTCGTAGTAACTCCTCGTTGTTGATCACGATGAACAATTCGAACACGACGAATAGCTTCAGTGATGATTGCACGTAATTCAGGCTCCACATTGCGCAGTGCTGATTCCACAACCGACGAGGGAACACGAAGACTTTCTGGCTTCACTCCATCGAATTTCATACTTAAATCTGTGAGAGTTGATTCATTTCCATTCTTGACCGCGTCGAGTATCGGCGCAATTGCCGTGAGAGCGGCGTCGATATCGAGGGGGGCGCGAGGAAGAAGTTCCTGATATCCCCGCTTAGATAAATGGCGCCCTCGAAGATCTACAACGCGCATGAGATTGGGGCGAATCACTGGAGCATTCTAAATGGGTGCGCCAAATACGCGTCGGTGGATTTGATTAAACCAAGCAGTCAGGCCCAAGAATCGACTTGAGATCTGCGCTCAAGCTTGGTGACGCTGTGATCTTGAGGCCATCATCAAGGCGCAATATTGTGTTCTTCGCTCCGCCTTCAATTTTAAGATGAACTTCACGGGTTCCAGGATGGGAACGCAAAATCTCTTTCATGCGATCGACGATAGGTGGTGTGCATCGCTCGGCTTCAAGCTTGATGATGAATGGACCGATAGGTGCTTGGTTGATGTCAGGAATGGAGAGATCGATCGCAGTAACTTGTGGAGTCTCTTCTCGTTTATCGATTCGCCCACGAACTACAACAATTCGATCTTCTATCAGGTTCAGCGCATGCGATTGATAAGAATTAGAGAAGAATCGAACATCGACTGCGCCAGCGAGATCTTCAATCGTCACAATTGCCCAAGGTTGGCCTTGGCGACTTACTTTTCGTTGGACGCTCGTGATCAATCCAGCAATGGTCACAACTTGTTCGTGAATGACTCCGTCATCGAATATCTGGTTTATAGTCACATCAGTAGCGTTACGGAGTACATGTTCAACACCTAACAAAGGATGATCTGAAACATAGAGTCCAAGCATCTCTCGCTCATAGGAGAGCAGAAGAGCCTTCTCCCATTCAGCGGTGTCGATATCTATTACAACGCCGGATATTCCAGTCGAAGTAGATACACCACCTCCGAAGAGATCGAATTGGCCTATCGATTCTGCGCGTTTTGTTTCCATGATGGAATCGATGGCCTCGAGGTAGATGGCCATCAGTCCTTTTCGAGAGTGCCCTAGGGAATCAAATGCTCCTGCTTTGATGAGCGACTCGATCGTTTTCTTATTGCAAACTTGGACATCAACTTTTGCAATGAAATCGCCAAATGATTCGTAACGGCCCTTCTCATTGCGATTTCGGGCAATTGAGCCGACAACGTTTTCGCCAACATTGCGAATAGCTGCCAAACCAAAACGAATATCAGTGCCGGTCGGCGTGTATTCAGCATTGGAATCATTGACATCAGGTGGAAGAACTTTGATTCCCATACGTCTACACTCATTGAGATAGAGCGCAGACTTGTCTTTGTCATCTCGAACACTTGTGAGCAGAGCAGCCATGTATTCGGTGGGGAAATTAGCTTTCAAATATGCAGTCCAGAAGGAAACGACGCCATACCCAGCGCTATGTGCTCGGTTAAATGCGTAATCCGAGAAAGGAATCAGGGTTTTCCAAAGCTCTTCGATGGCGATACTTGAGAAGCCATTGGCGCGCATGCCCTCTTCAAAATGGACATACTCCTTATCGAGAATCTCTTTGTTCTTCTTACCCATCGCCTTACGTAAGAGATCCGCGCGTCCAAGTGAGAATCCAGCAAGTTTTTGGGCAATCGCCATTACCTGTTCTTGATAAACGATAAGTCCATAAGTGTCATCCAAAATCTCTTTAAGTGCTTCACTTAACTCAGGATGAATCGGCTCGATGCGTTTACGCTTATTCTTAC
>JBJTHB010000107.1:0-5550 GCA_046094245.1 Actinomycetota bacterium | reverse complement strand
AGTTCTCACGCTTGGTTTAGTGCCTGATACTGCTATTGCCGCCACCGGTGTGAAGGTGCTAGCCAATGGAAAAGTCGAAGTGACGTTGAAGAGTAATGCTGCGCTCAAGAAAGTCGGTGGCGTCGTCCAATTCACCGATGGCGCTGGTCAATCTGTGGCTCTGGTTCGTACTGGTAAATCAGCAAGTGCCTATCGTGCCCTTAATCTTTCCTGCACGCATGAAGGAACGAATGTGCAGAAGAGTGGTTCGAAATGGGTCTGCCCCAATCATCGCGCCGAATTCGCGATCAATGGTGATGTGAAAGTAGGCCCAGCTCGCGCAAGTCTGGTGCAGATACCTGTGAAGGTAAGTGCGTCGAAAGTAGTAGTCGGTTAAGAACTCTTAGAGGCCTGGTTGGCAGGCGTTCTTTCGATTCTCAAGCGTTGATTTCACTTCAGTTTGTGAATTCACTACCGTCTGGGCGACGTTAGCTTTTTGTTTTTCTTTCTTGGTAACTTCATTAATCTTGTCACGCAAGCTAGCAGCTGAACGTTCAAAGTTTTTGGCAGCTAACTCATAACTACGTGCAGCTTTAGTCCAGGTTTCAGATGCAGTTGTGTATTGTTTGCCCGCACTTGTGGTCGCTCCGAATTTTGCGGCGTTATCAGATGCGGTCTTTGCTTCGGCAAGCGCATTTGCTTGCTTGGTCTTTGCAGCAGCTGCCTTTGCGTCAAAAGCTTTTGCTTCGGCTTCATCGGTAGGAGCGTCGGCCTTAAGTGCAGCAATTTCAGTGTCAAGCATCGTGGTTGCTTGTGCTGCAGATTCAGTGATCGACTTCAAACGTGAATTTGCCTCAACATAAAGCTTGTTGGAGTCAACACATCCAACCCAAACCCAGGTCAATTTCGCATTCTTTACTGTGGGATTTTTTGTGCACACATAGTTGTCGCCACCGATCTTCGCTTTCGCATTTGCCTTAGAGCATCGCGCTCCGGCTTTGTTGGCGGCTTCGGCAGGGATAACGGCTGTGGTCGCCATCAGTAATGCGGTAGTAGCAATAAGGGTTGCACCCTTACCAATGGACTTGAGTTTGTTACGCACGTCATTCCTCCCATAGGGGTCAAAAACTATGAGGCAATACTAAAGGTCGCTTCCTCACAAATTAGTGAGGGAAACTCCACAACGGTCAAAGAGTTTGCTGGGAAACCGGTAACTTCGTTAGAAATCTACTTGGTGCGTTGTTTTACCCGAAGGTTCATTCCGGCTTTCCTCACCAGGGGACGTGGGGCGAATCTGGTGATGAAGGAAATAACCTTCCAACGTGAGCCCGGAACTGAAATTGCCTTGCCATTACGTGCAGATTTCCATGCTTCCTCAGCCACACGTTCTGCTGATAGCCATAGCGAATCAGGGACTGCTCCCATCTTCATCTTTCCTCTTTGGTGAAACTCAGTTCGTGTGAAACCAGGACAGAGGGAATGGATCGCGATGTTCGTTCCACGTAATTCGGCATGAAGTGACTCAGACAGGACGGTCATGTACGACTTCGCTGCGCTATATGAACCTCCAGCGATCCATGCTGCGACGCTGGAGACATTGATAATCGTTCCACTGTTGCGATCCTTCATCGATGGCAAAACTGCGTGCATCAATCTCATTGGAGCTGTTACGAGAACATCCAGAAGTGCAATCTCCTCAGCAACATCGCTGGTAGTAAAACTTTTATTAATGCCAAAACCTGCATTATTAATCAACACTTCGATTGGGCGAGAGATATTTTGTAGTCGTAATTCCAGACGACGAATATCTTCATCACGAGAAAGGTCTGCTTGGATAACTTCTACTTCAATGTTGTAACGCTCGCGCCACTCTTCTGCGCGCGTATGAAGTCTCGGTAAATCTCGAGCGACAATGACTAGATCATGGTTCTCACGCGCTAGTAATTCAGCAAAAGCAGCGCCAATTCCCGCAGTCGCTCCCGTAACAAGAGCGATCGGACGATTATTAGTCATTACCGAACGATATCGCTGGCATCCTCATCGCGAATATGCCACGAGGTTCCATAATCTTGAAGCAGGTCAAGGAATGGCTTTGGTTCGAACCATTCAGGACCGTTAACGCCTAGCGGCTTCCAAATTCCTTTATGGATGAGCTCCATCGCAACGATGGGATTGACTGCGGTCTGCCAGACCACAGCTTGATCGCCATATTCCTTCATCGACCATTCATTATCGATGACGTTATAGATATAGACAGCCTTGGGATTTCCCGCTTTATCCAATCCGCGCACCAAAGTGCCTGCACATGTCTTGCCTTTCATGCGTGAACCAAGAGTCGCGGGATCTGGAAGTGATGCAGCGAGGAGATCACGTGGTGCAACTGATACTCCCTGCACCTCAACATTCTCTTTGCGATCCATTCCAAGCATATTTATTGTCTTCAATATCTGGATGAATTCTGCGCCGAGTCCGTATTTAAAGTTGACTTTCTTTGCATCGATTTTCTGGGGGATAAGCACTACTTCTTCGTGCTCAACGTTGACGCATTCGACCGACCCAATACCTTCAGGGAAATCGAAAGTTTCGAGTTCGCTAAAAGGTTCGGTCGTAAACCAACCGCGCCCGTCTTCCCACACCAAAGGTGGATTAAGACATTCTTCAATCGTGGTCCAGATTGAAAATGACGGCGCAAAGTTCGCACCTTCAACTCGGAGATTGGAGCCATCAAGAACAGTGATTGAGTCAATTCGACTAAATAATTCATCGTTAGCGTACTTAGCGAAAATATCGCTCATGCCAGGCTCAACACCCATTCCAACAAGTGCGAAAATCTTTCTCTCTTCCCAGTTCCAGTCACGAGCGAATTGCTCGTCACCTAACTTCACACCAGTTTCACGGTGCGGATAGTGAGGATGAGGACGCGAGAGAGACATCGCCATGTCGATGTAATTAGTATTTTCTATTTCGCAGGCCAAGAAGATAGGCATCACAAAACGAGGATCGACTGCGTTAATGACAACATCAGGATCGGCCTTGCGGATCAGCTCACGGAGATCCTCAAGTTCTGCGGCATTGACTTGGGCTGCCGAAAAACGTGGGTCTTTGACGCGATATACGGCTTCTTCTGCGCGGGCGAGGGTTCGATCGGCAATGACCATCGAAGTAATGAATGACCTTCGAGATGCGATATTTGCTATCGCTCTTCCGACGCCGCCCGCACCAATTACTAGGGCTTTCATGATTAGAAATCAACTCCAAACGAGGTTGGCGGTAGGTTATCTCAGAAGCTATGAAATGTGCAATTTACCGTTCATATTCCCTCAATTATCATTAGATACTTCACAATTAATTCACATAATTGAATAAAGTAAGAAAATTAATACACGTCCTTGTAGCTCAGTGGATAGAGCAACCGCCTCCTAAGCGGTAGGTCGCCGGTTCAACTCCGGCCAAGGACACGCTGAAAAATTAATTGAAAACTACAGTTCGATTGCCAACAATGAAGATTCTATCTTCAGCAAATAAACGAACAGCTTTCGCAAGAACGCGACGTTCAATGTCTCGACCGATTGCAATCAATTGCTCTGGAGTAGATGTATGAGTGACATGTGCAACATCTTGTTCAATGATTGGGCCCTCATCTAAATCGGCAGTGACAAAGTGTGCAGTCGCGCCAATAATTTTCACTCCTTTGGCATGAGCTTGATGATAAGGCTTGGCACCTTTGAAGCCAGGTAAGAATGAGTGATGAATATTGATAATTCGATGAGAGAGCGCATGACAAAAATCAGCAGAGAGAATCTGCATGTATCGAGCCAACACGACAAAATCAATTTTCTCGGTATCGACTAATTTCAAAAGCTCTGTTTCTGATTCACTCTTCTTTTCTGACTTTACCGGCAGATACTTGAATCGAATACCATGCGATTCAACAAGGTGCTGCAAATCCTCGTGATTACCAACAACAAGTGGAATCTCAATCGGGAGTTCGCCAAGTTCAAGTAAATAGAGCAGATCCCGTAAACAGTGGCTCTCTTTTGTGACCATTACCAGGGCCCGCTTGGGTGAGGAGTTATCCCGAATCTTCAATTCAGGATTGAACTTGGCAAGACCAGTAGCCAACACCTCGGATGCTCGAGCTAGGGAAGTGGCGCTTTCAAAACGGGTCCGCATTACAAATGAGTTCGTGACGGGATCGGTGAACTGTTGGTTCTCAATGATGTTTCCCTCAGCAGCCAAAACCGAGCTAGTCATCGCATGAACGATGCCTGGTTGGTCAGCGCACTGCAGGGTAGCGATCAAATCCATCGCAGGATTCTACCTGCGATGGACTAGTGATTGATTTGGAAGCGCTTGAGTGAGCGCGGTGCCCACCAATTCCATTCACCAAAGAGTCGCATCAACGCCGGTACGAGGAATGCGCGAATCAAGGTTGCATCGAGCAAGATTGCAAAGGCAACACCGAATCCCATCATCTTGATTGAAGTAACACCACTCAGCACGAATGCGGCGAATACAACTGCCAAAATAAATGCAGCAGCTGTGATGATGCGAGCAGATTTCTGGAGGCCAAGTGCGACGGCATCGATGTTGCTCTTTCCTGCATCGTGCTCTTCTTTGATGCGCGAGAGCAAGAAGACTTCATAATCCATCGATAATCCGAACGCCACGATGGACACAAGCACCATGGTGTTGGTATCCAGCGTTCCATTCACGATGAAATCTCCAAGGAGCTCTTTGAAGTTTCCATCAATGAAGATCCACGTGAGAACGCCCATGGTTGCGGCAAGTGAGGTGAAATTAAGGACAACTGCCTTTATCGGTAAGAGAAGAGAACCGGTAAATGCAAAGAGTAGTAGCAATACCGTGATTATGATCCAGCCAAGAACCTTTGGCATCGTGCTGGAAATAGCACCTTGGGTATCGGCATAATCTGCAGCAATTCCTCCAACCAAAGTTCCTTGCGGTGAAGGCAGTTCGCGAATCTTGTGAATCAACTCTTCACCTTCGGGAGTTCGTGGCTTCATGGAATGGATTGCGACGAGTCGTGCAGCGTTGCCCACAATCTGAGTTTCACCGACTCGAACAACACCAGGAACTTCTTTAAGAGCAGCGACATATGTGGATATTTGCTCACTTTGTTGGGCGCCATTAGGAAAGACGATTTCTATTGGATTGCTCTCTTGCCCTGGAAATTCAGTTGCGATGAATTGTGAAGCTTGGTAGGCGCGATCAGATTTAGGAAGTACGTCGCTATCAATCTGGCTGAACTTAATATTTGTGATTGGAGCAATCAGAATTGCGAGAATTGCTAGGGATGCAGCAACAACACTTACTGGACGACGCATCACGAAGCGAGCAATCTGCGCCCAACGGCCATCTTCTTTTTGAGTGATTCCACTTCGGCGAACTACACCCTTATTGATCTTTGTTCCAAGAATTGCAAGAAGCGCAGGAAGAGGAATAAGTGCACCAATAACTGCCAATGCAACGACAGCTGCTCCCGCATAGCCCATGGATTTCAAGAAGTTTTGTGGGAAGAAAGTAAGTGAAATGAGTGTCAAGACAACT
>JBJTHB010000106.1:0-5208 GCA_046094245.1 Actinomycetota bacterium | reverse complement strand
CATACGCGATGTTCCGAGTAAAGCGCGGGCTTCGGTTCTATCGTGTGGTCGTATTCTTACCAGTGATATTTTCCCTTGTTGTAGTTGGTTATTTATGGCAAGCACTCCTTGATCCATATTACGGACCTATAAATCAGATTTTGACTGGAATTGGCTTGCCTGAATTTGCCAAGCCGTGGTTAGGCGATACCGCTACAGCGCTGCCCTCCCTGATGTTCATCAATCTATGGCGCTGGGTGGGATTTCCAGCAATAGTCTTTTTAGCTGGATTGAATGCAATAAATCAAGAATTTCTTGAAGCGGCCAGAATAGATGGCGCTTCCGAAGGTCAGATTTTCCGTAAAGTTATCTTTCCTCTTCTTGCACCTTCGCTCACGATTATTACTGTACTTACCTTTATCGGGGCATATGAATGGTTTGATTTACCTTTCGTTCTAGGTGGTTCTAATGGAAGTCCTGCTGGCTCCACAGACACATTAGCTTTGATGTTCTACCGACTATCGTTTGGCTCTATCGACTCTGGTGCAAATAACGTGGGAGTTGGATCAGCTCTTGGAGTATTGATATTCACCCTGGTGGGATTGGGCGCTGCACTAGGGTCAAACCTCTTAAGACGTCGAGAGGTTGAGCAATAATGAAACTTCTTGCGTCTCGCACTTTCTTTCAAGGCATTCTCATAACTAATGCATTCTTAGTCTTATTACCCGTTTTTTTCCTATTCAATTCTTCACTTCGCGAATCAAATGAATTTGCCCGAACCCCCTTTGCTTTAGCGAGAAATCCTTTTTGGGAGAATTATCGAAGAGTCTGGAGTGAAGGTGAATTTGGCTCGTATTTCTTTAATTCACTAATTATTACTGGTGGATCTTTAGTCCTAGTTTTAATTTTATCCTTAGGAGCAGGTTTTGTTTTGGGACGCTATTCCTTTAAGGGTAATAGCCTAGTTTTTGGATTTATTCTTACGGGAATGCTCGTTCCCGCTAAATTGGCGATTCTTCCACTCTTCATCCAATTGAAGTGGATGAATTTGCTTGATTCACGTTTGGGATTAATCCTGGTTTACACATCTGCCGCCCTTCCGGCAGCGGTATTTATTATGAGTGGTTTTTTTAAGTCTCTACCCTCCGATTTAGACAATGCCGCTCGTATCGATGGCGCAAGCGAACTCACAATGTTACGCAAAGTGATGGTTCCTCTGGTCCGTCCTGGTATGGCGATTGTAGGAATATATTCAGCAATTCCAATTTGGAATGACTTCTTTTTGCCTCTGGTGTTTCTGCAAAGCCCAGAGAAGAAGACTTTGATGCAAGGCCTCACTGTCTTTTTCGGACAGTATGCCTCCCAATGGGGAGTTCTCTTTGCTGGCCTTTGCTTAGCCGCCTTACCGCTTGTGGTCCTTTATCTTGTGCTCTCGGAGCAGTTCATTAAGGGACTCACCGCCGGAGCTGTGAAAGGTTAGCGCTGTTATGTCTGGAGCAAAGGTAAGTCTAGGGATTGACGGAGGAGCCTCTTCCGCAAAATGGTGCTTAATCGATCAGAACTCAAATGTCATTAAACAGGGTGCTTTACCTCCGATTGATGGACATCTTTACCGTGCAGATTCTTTAGAAAGATTCAGAAATTTCTTGACTTCGGTTAAAAAACAACTTGAATTTGTTCCCTACTCGGTTGTCATCGGTATAACGGGTTTTGGTGCACCGGAAAATATCGAAAAGGAAATTTTACGTTGTTTTCCTTCTACTAATATTGAAATGAGTTCAGATATTGCATTGGCCTATCGATCGGAATTTAATCACGGAGAAGGAATTTATCTCTACGCTGGAACAGGTTCCGTTGCATTTCACTTAACTAAAGAAAACAAAGAAGTTTCAGTAGGTGGTTGGGGTTACCTACTTGGTGATGAAGGGGCGGGGTTTTGGATAGGTCGGGAAGCCATAAGACATTTATTACTCCAACTAGAAGCCGACGAGAAATTAGATGCCTTATCCAGGAAAATTGCAGAAAATCTCGGAGGTGCGAATTGGCGAGCTATTCGCAGTTATGTTTATGGAAAAGATAGATCAGCCATCGCGGCCTTAGCGCCGTTGGTTTCAAGTTGCGCATCCGAACGTGAACCGACCGCTTTATCGATCTTCGAAGCGGCCGCATCGCACTTGGCAGATCTAGTTTTCCGAATAAGGGAAATTCTTAATAACAAGCAACTTCCCATCACATTTGGCGGAGGTATTGCTGAGACGCTTATGAGCGATTTATTGGAGAAAAAGCTAGAGGTGCCATTAAGAATTGGCAATGTAAATCATGCTTTCACAGCGGCAAAACTAGGCCTCTTGTTATAGAAAATACGATGAACGTTCTTGACCAATTCCACTTAAAAGACAAAGATTAAGTCATCCCTCGTTCGAAAGGAAAGCAAGTGAAACTACGTAAAGTATGGACCGGCCTTGCGATTACCGCCATGCTCGGTGGCATTTTCGTTGGCCAGCCCGCAAAGGCTGCTGATTCCAGTTTGGTGATTGGCAGCGTTTTGGATATCGACAAGACAGATCCACATACTTCTACAAACTTCGCGACAGTTCGCGGTTTGGGATTGGTTTATGGCAGTTTGATTGAGATTGGTGCCAAAAACGCAATCAAGGGTGGACTCGCAACATCTTGGATTTTCTCCAAAGATGGAAAGACGTTGACACTCAATCTCCGTGAAGGTGTTAAATTCCACGACGGTTCAACATTTGATGCCGAAGATGCAAAAGCATCCCTCGAGCGCATTCTTGATACCAAGACAGGTGCAGCGGCTCGTGCGAATATTGCAACCATAACCTCCGTTAAGGCGGATGGACGTAAATTGATTTTAACTATGTCAATTCCAAATGCGCCAATTCTTGCAGCGCTTGAAGGTGTAAATATGGCGATGCTTTCAAAGGCTGATATAGACGCAGGAAAAATTGGTGGTGCTAATAAGCCAAACGGAACTGGTCCTTATAAGTGGGTTTCATGGGAACCGACTCAATCTTTAAAGTTGACCGCTAACTCTGACTATTTCATGGGTGAGCCCAAGATTAAAGATGTAACAATCCGAGTAATTCCAAATGAAGCATCAATTCTCTCTGCGTTGAACGCGGGCACCATCGGAATGGGAATCGTTACCGATCCACTAATTGCTCGTCAAGTAAAGAGCAATCTAAAGTTGTTTAAGACTCCAGCGCTTGGCTATTACGCACTTCAATTCAACACAAAGGTCGCACCTTTGAATGACAAGAACGTGCGTCTAGCGATTCAGTGTGCAATTGACCGCAATGAGTTGATTGATACAGCTCTACTTGGTCAAGGCCAAGTAACTGGACCGATCACTAGCCCAGCTTTCCGTTCGGATGTTAACGCTCGTCCTTGCCCTAAGCAGGACTTGGCTAAGGCAAAGGAGTACCTAGCGGCAGCGGGTAAGTCTTCAGGTATCACTTTCAAAACTCTCGTTACGAGCACAGGTTGGGCAACATCGGTTGCGATGGCACAAAATCTCAAGGCACAACTTGCTAAGGTAAATATCACAATGGAGCTTGATATCGTGGAGCAGGCAACGTATGTTCCTCGATGGTTAGCAGCGGATTTCACCGCAACATTGGCAAACAATGGTGGACGTATTGATCCAGACACCATGTATACCCGCTATTTCACCTCAACAGGAAACTTAAATAAAGTCGCTACTTATTCATCTGCAACACTTGATGCAAACTTCATCAAAGGTAAGGCAAGTGGAAAAGTTGCTGAACGCAAGAGCGCCTATGTTGCAATCTCAAGAGAGCTTGAAGACAACGCAATATGGGTATGGCTGGCAACACCATATGAGTACCGTGTAGCAACAAAGAAACTACGTGGATTCTCTGCACTAGCAAACGGATCGTTGTTACAGCTTCGTTCCGCAACGCTCGGTTAATAACGAAGTAATTAGGGCGTGTGGATTAATTTCCACACGCCCTAACGTTTTTGTCACACTGATTTAAGGAATGGTGTATGGGTTTTCTAAAGCGATTCGCCTCAGTGCTAACAACGCTTTTTGGAATCTCGCTTTTTGTATTTGTAGTTTTGCGTGTGATTCCTGGCGACACCATCACTAGTTCGCTTGGAATTGAAACTGGTGTATTGACTCCTGAGCAAATTCAAAGCCTGCGAGTGTATTACGGAATAGACAAATCATTGATAGGTCAATACCTATCTTGGATGAGTAGCTTTTTGTCAGGTGATTTAGGATTCTCGTATTCGACAGGCACGCCGGTCTGGGATTTAACTAAGTCAGCGCTTCTCGTAACCATGGAATTAGCCCTATTTGGCACCATTTTGGGGGTCCTAATAGGTATTTCTATCGGCATGTTTAGTGCTCGTAAACCAGGTAGTGCTCGTGATTTCGTTGGACAGTTCTTTGGTTTATTGGCGCTAGCCGTCCCTGGATTTGTTTTGAGTACAACGATTGTCACTGTTACGGCCAATAAGTTTCAATATTTTCCAAATGGATATGAGTATATGACCCCTGTAGAAGATCTATCTATGAACTTACAACAGATGCTCTTTCCAAGCCTTGTGCTAGGAATTGCAGTTGCTGCCCCAATTATGCGCACAACTCGCTCCGCCTTACTTGAGACAGTCGATAAAGATTTTATTCGTACCGCTCATGGCAAGGGTGTGAAACCACAAGTCGTAAGACTGCGCCACGTTTTGCGTAACTCCTTGATTCCTATTGTGACAATGATTGGTATCCAATTTGGATACTTGCTGGGAGGAGCGGTAATAGTAGAAAAGATTTTTTCTTTACCCGGCATGGGTCGACAAATCCTAGACGCAATCAATAAACGAGAATACGCGACCGTACAAAGTAGCATTATGATTTTTGCAATTTTGTTCGTAAGCATTAATTTAATTACTGACTTGGTCTATCGCAAAGTAGATCCGAGAATCAAATGAATAAAAAGATTAGCAAAGCATCAAACACAGATTGGATACAATACTACTTCAAAAGTACCAGCGGTGTAGTTGGCCTTTTCTTGGTACTAATTATGGTGACTCTCTCAATCTCTTCTGCTTTAAATTTGGCTCCTATTGACCCGCTTGAACAAAATCCAATAGATGCTTTAAAAGGGCCAAATGGTAATTAATGGTTTGGCACAGATCAGTTTGGAAGAGTTATTTTTTCGCGCTCAAGCGATGGAATGAGCCGTTCGC
>JBJTHB010000105.1:0-5017 GCA_046094245.1 Actinomycetota bacterium | reverse complement strand
AGCACCAGAAGCTGGATGTCTGATTACGACCGCATCTGCGCCCATCGCCTGCAAAGTAAGCGCAGTATCTTTCAAGCTTTCGCCTTTACTCAAACTTGAACCCTTAGCGGAAAAATTGATGACATCGGCAGATAGTCGCTTCGCTGCAGCTTCAAAAGAGATTCGCGTCCGAGTGGAATCTTCAAAGAACAAGTTCACAACGGTCCGCCCACGCAACGTTGGGAATTTTCTTACTGAGCTGTCAGATAACCTCGAAAGTTCAACAGCGGTGTCCAATATCTCAAGAGCTTGATCCTTAGTTACATCATCAATCGAGAGAAGATTCTTCATCAGGCCGACCGACCCTCAATCAGTACTTCATCGACTTCATCAATCTCGCTTAGATGGACGCGCACGGATTCGTTCTTCGCAGTCGGAATATTCTTTCCAACGAAATCGGCGCGGATTGGTAACTCTCTGTGGCCTCGGTCAATGAGAACGGCCAATTGAACTGATCTAGGTCTACCTAACTCATTAATTGCATCGAGCGCTGCCCTGATGGTTCGGCCCGAGAAGAACACATCATCGACGAGAACCACATGCTTCTCATCGATTCCACCGGTAGGAATCTGCGTTGGCATCAACGCTCGTGGTGGTCGTAGTCGAAGATCATCACGGTACATCGTGATGTCCAATGTGCCTTTAAGGACTGGCGTTTTCTCAATATCTTCAATCGCGACCTTTATACGATCACTGAGCAAAGCTCCACGGGTGGGAATTCCCAAGAGGAGGAGATCGGATGAGCCGTGGTTCTTCTCCAGAATTTCATGCGAAATGCGGCGTAGCGCTCGGCTGATTTCGCCCGAGTTCAAGATAACGCTCATCGCGGTGCTCCTTCGCCGCCTCACAGGACGGATCGTTAAAGGTCGACGAACTTTATCATGGCCGGAACCTGTGGACGACGTTGTCTGCCTCAAGCCCTCCGGAAGTACCCTGCACGCTATGTCTCTGCCTCATCTCGTATCCCAACGTTTACGCGACATAAGAAGGCAACAGAACCTAACTTTGAAACAAGTTGAAATACGGTCACGGGGTAAATGGAAAGCGGTGGTCATCGGATCCTACGAGCGGGGTATTCGCGCATTGAGCATCTCTAAAGCAGAAGAGTTGTGTAATTTCTACGGAGTGCCACTTGAGTCGCTTTTCATCGATGCTAAGACTTATCACGCTCCTGATCTCAGCCGTGGCGTCGTGCTTGATCTTCGGAAAGTACGAGATCACCTCCACGCCCCCGATGTCTTCACACACCAACTTCATGACATCGTAAGTTGGGTCGTGACATCGCGATCGGACTGGAATGGCGAGGTATTGAGCTTACGTAAATCGGATAACGATCTCATCATGATGATAACCCACAAAGAACCAGGTGATCTGTACGCGGCTTTAATGAATCGAGGTTTTCTACTCCAGCACTAAATCAGGCTTTATTTCGAGAATTTTACTCAAGACGCCATTGATATATTTACTCGATTCATCAGTCGAGAGCGTTTGCCCTAGTTCAAGAGCTTCGCTGATTGCTACTGCTTCCGGAACTTCTTTCGACCAGAGAACTTCGTATACACCAAGTCGAAGAATATTTCTATCGATAACTGGCATGCGATCCATATCCCACCCCTGCGAATAGGTCGTTATCAATTCATCAATCTTGCGCCGATTACCTTCTACTCCATCGATCAACTCTTTGGTGAGATCGCGAATGATGTACTCAACGTCGGTGATTCGCGTAAGCATGAGAGACGAAGCAGAAGTTTTCCTAATGTCTGCCTCATACAGTAAATCTAACGCTGCTTTTCGCGCTTTTGAGCGAGTGCTCACTTAATTTGCGCGTCCTAGATATTCACCTGTTCGAGTATCGACAAGAACTACTTCGTCTTGCTTGATGAAGAGTGGAACTTGAATAGAAATACCAGTTTCAAGCGTCGCAGGCTTCGAACCTGCCGATGAACGATCTCCTTGAAGCCCAGGTTCGGTATAGGTTATTCGCAATGGGACATTAGCGGGAAGCTCAACATAAAGTGGATTACCTTCATGAACAGCGACTATTGCCTCACTATTTTCCAACATGTAATTGGCCGCATCCCCGACCGTTTCTGGCGATATTGTCATTTGGTCGTATGTCGAAGAATCCATGAATACGTAACCGGATGGATCCTTGTAAAGGAACTGCATCTCTCGCTTCTCGAGGATTGCTACATCAACCTTTACACCTGCATTAAAGGTTCGTTCGACGACCTTCCCCGAAAGAACGTTTTTGAGTTTGGTGCGCACGAAAGCCGGACCTTTGCCTGGCTTAACATGCTGAAACTCGACCACGTTCCATAGTTGACCTTCGATATCTAGGGTCATGCCGTTCTTTAGATCATTAGTGGTTGCCATGGCGCGGAAGATTACCTGTTAGGGCTCTATTTAACTAATCTCACGATTTGCTGAAGCGCTAGACGATACGAATCTAAGCCGAACCCCGCGATAGTTCCATTAACGACTCCAGAGATAACCGAGGTGTGACGGAACTCTTCTCGAGATAAAGGATTCGAGAGATGAACTTCGATACACGGAGCTTTAAGCATAACTACTGCATCGCGAATAGCGTAGGAATAATGCGTAAAGGCCGCAGGATTGAAAACCAGAGGTCGATTTTGGTCAGCCGACTCATGTAACCAAGAAATAATCTCTGCCTCATCGTTACTCTGTCGAATCTCGACGGCGATTCCAAGCTTTTTCGCTTCATCAGCGATCGCTCTTTCAATATCGGAGTATTCAATATCGCCGTAAAAATTCTTCTCTCGAAGATCTAGCCGGGCAAGATTAGGCCCATTTATGACCAGTACTTTCATGCTCATAATCTATCTCCCTACCACTTCTTCGTAGACTTCTCGTAACTGTCCTTCACTCGTGTCTTCGAGCCTGGTGGGCTCTCCGATTCTGCGCAAAGTAACAAATCGAAGGTTCGACTTCTTCTTTTTGTCGCTTTGCATGATTTGATACAAGGAACTCCACGCGTTTTTTGCATAACTCGTCGGCAAATCAAGTTGCGAAAGTATTGCCATGTGGCGCGTTGCTCCCTCATTATCCAACCCAGAGAATCTGCGAGAGAGCTCGGCGGCGAAAACCATGCCAATAGAAACGCATTCACCATGGCGGAGTTCATATTGCGAGTGTTTCTCGATTGCGTGGCCAAGGGTGTGTCCGTAGTTCAAGATCTCTCGCTCGAAAGATTCTTTGAAATCCCGAGTTACGACTTCCGCCTTAACAGCGATTGCTCGATGCGCAAGATTAGGTATTGCTTCTCTCCAGCGCTCTGTCACAAGTTCAAGAATTGTAGGGTCGGAAATGAATCCACATTTCACCACTTCGGCCATTCCGGCTTTGAGATCGCGATCACTCAATGTATCGAGAAAGTGAAAATCCACAATCACTTTAATCGGCGAATGGAATGCCCCCGCCAGATTCTTACCTGCTGCTAAGTTGATTCCGGTTTTCCCACCGATAGACGCATCAACCATTCCCGCGAGCGAGGTAGGAATCGCTATCCATTCCACACCACGAAGGTATGTGGCAGCGACAAATCCTGTCAGATCAGTTGTAGCGCCACCTCCGATACCTATCAAGACCCCGCTTCGGTCTAACCCAAATCGAGCAATCTCTTCCAAAACTCTGATGAACGTGGCTGAATCCTTTTGATTTTCGCCATCGGGAAGCGTTATGCGTCCTATATCCTTCGGCAACTTCGTTGCGACATCTAGCATTGACTCGGGAGTGAGAATGATTCCACGTCTTCCAGCGAGCGCAGATTGAAGAGATTGTTGCCAGTCGTCGACAAAATCAACCGCGTATCGACGTTCGCTGTTTATTTCAATTGACTTCACTGTCGTACCCCTTGAGCAATCTCTTGTGCAACCTCAGGTGCTTTCCGATTATCAGTCGATATGGTCCGAGTCGCTAAGGATTCATAGATGCTACGTCGCTTTTCCATGAGTTGGAGCCACTGTTGTCGTGGGTTCCCCATGAGAAGCGGACGCTCTTTATTAAAACCAACTCTTGGCGCAGCATTTGAGATTGAAACATCAAGAAATATCACTTCAGGGCATTGAGTCAATCTTGCTTGTACATCGGGATCAAGTACCGATCCACCACCAAGTGCAACAATGCAATCATCCATATTCAACGATTCAAGAACCACTTTCTTTTCTATCGCTCGGAAACCCTCTTCACCATCCGTGAGGAATATATCGGCGATAGTCCGACCTTCTTGCTCTTCAATGATTCGATCGGTATCAATAAGCGTAATACCCAACTCCTTTGCAAGATGCTTCCCAACCGTTGACTTCCCAGAGCCAGGCGGACCAATAAGAATTACCGAGCGCATTGGTTCAATCGCCTAACGAATCGTCAGAGACGAGAGATACGACTGCAGATTCCGTTTAGTTTCATGGAGGCTATCCCCGCCAAACTTCTCTACGATCGATTCTGCAAGGACCAGTGCAACCATCGCCTCGGCAACGATTCCTGCTGCAGGAACAGCACAAACATCGGAACGTTGATTAATCGCCTTTGCTGGTTCTCCGCTAGAAGTATCAATCGTGTCTAAAGCGCGAGGAACAGTCGAAATAGGCTTCATCGCAGCGCGTACACGCAACACCTCACCCGTGCTCATGCCGCCTTCGGTTCCACCAGCTCTACCCGTACGTCGTCTGATAGCGCCGTCTGGTCCGCGTTCAATCTCATCATGTGCCGCACTTCCACGGCGGCGGGCGGTAGTGAAACCATCCCCTAATTCCACTCCTTTGATGGCTTGGATACCCATCAAGGCACCCGCAAGCTTTGAATCCAATCTTCTATCCCAATGGACATGTGAACCCAGTCCTGGCGGAGTTCCATACGCGAGAACTTCCACTACTCCACCGAGCGTATCCCCTTGAGCGTGAGCATCGTTTATTTCATCAACCATTCTCTTGCTGCTATCCGGAAAAGCGCATCT
>JBJTHB010000104.1:0-2950 GCA_046094245.1 Actinomycetota bacterium | reverse complement strand
GCTAGCCATCCGGCGTTGCAGAAATCCGACAGCGCCGATGTCTCTCAAGCCTTAACGTGGATTGATTCACCTGAAGGCGTGCTGGCCTTTCGACGAGATCCAGGATTTATCCTCATTGCAAACACACCGGATGAAAGTCATTCTTTGACGATTTCCGGTGAACTGCTTCTCGCATCAAGCTCAGAAGTACTGGTTGCTGGAGATCTATTCACTATTCCTTCGCATACAACATGTTGGATTAGCACACAGGACTAGTGGCATACTGCGGTGCATGGCCGATGTTGTCCGCGCACTTGCCCTCCAAGATTTAAGAAAAAGAAAAAGCGTCAAATGGCGGCAATATCCTGCTGACGTTCTGCCTCTTCCAGTCGCCGAGATGGATTTTCCTATCGCAACATCAATAAAGAGCGCCTTGATTGATATGGTCGATCGATCAGACACGGGTTATCTTGGGCCATTTCCAGAGATGTTTGATGCTTTTGCGAATTTTGCTGATGCTCGATGGAATTGGAAAATCGATGTCGCTCACATGCGAATTGCAACGGATGTTGGTGTTGGCACCGTAGAAGTAATCAGAACTTTGATCGCACCAGGCGAGAAGGTTATGTTGAACTCGCCGGTATACGACAATATGTGGCGCTGGGTTGCTGAAGTTGGCGCAACATTGGTTGATGTACCGCTTCTACTCAACGGCGCTTACAGTGAGAATTCTGATTTCACGCTCGATCTCGAAGGTATCGAACGGGAGTACAGATCTGGAGTAAAGGTTCATATTCTCTGCCACCCTCACAATCCAGTAGGGGCGATTTTTTCCAAAGAGGCGCTAGCAACTTTGGCACACCTCGCAAAGAAATATGGTGTCTACATCATCAGCGATGAGATACATGGACCGTTGGTGTACGACCGCTCGAAGTTCACTCCATTCTTGGCTATAAGTCAGGATGCATTAGATGTCGGTGTGACAGTTACAAGTGCAAGTAAAGGATTTAACCTTGCTGGGTTGAAATGTGCTGTGATCATCACTGGGTCCTCTGCAATAAAAGAGAAAATTAATTCCATGCCAATCTCGGTGGCATTCCGAGCATCACTTTTTGGCGCCGTGGCCGCAACCGCAGCATTCCGAGACTCAGTTTCCTGGCTCGATGGAGTAATCGCCTCGCTTGATGAAAACCGCAAGCTCATAAGAAACCTGATCGATAGCAAGATTCCTTCAATCCAATATCGGATTCCAGATTTCGGATATTTGGCATGGCTGGACCTGTCTGCCTTGAATCTAGGCGATGATCCTGCAAAGACGCTGCTGGAACGAGGGAAAGTCGCCTTTAATGGCGGGCATATGTATGGCCCTCGGCATAGTCAATTTGTTCGACTTAATTTTGGAACCAGCCCAGAAATAATCTCTGAAGCGTTCGACCGTATTTTGCGCAGTGTTTAATCAAAAAATTCTCGTTGAACTATGAGTACATATGATGTTGTCATCGTAGGAAGTGGCCATAACGGATTGGTGGCAGCGTGCTACTTGGCACAAGCTGGTAAGAAAGTCCTCGTTCTTGAGAAAAACGCGGAAATAGGTGGGGCAACAGCAAGTGTTCGTGCGTTTGCAGGTATCGATGCCAAGCTCTCCCGTTATTCATATCTTGTTGCGTTACTTCCGGATCAAATCATCAGTGACTTAAAACTTAATTTTTCAACAGCAAGTCGTAAAGTCTCTTCTTACACTCCTTATTTCGACGATGAAGGTGATAAGGGATTGTTGATTAATCGCACCTTTGATGATGTGACACTACAATCATTTATGTCGCTTACTGAGACCGAAGATGAGGCAATTGCCTGGCAGAACTTTTATGGCGCAGTCTCAGAATTTGCAGAAGTAATCGCTCCGACGATGCTTAAACCGGTCCCTACCGAGAGCGAAATTCGTGAACTTGTCGATCCTTTGACGTGGGTTGAGCTTGTTGAGAACACCCTTGCGGAGACTCTGCACGATAATTTTTTCGATGACTTGGTTAAAGGAGTGGTTCTCACAGATGGCTTAATTGGCACATTTACTGGCGCCCATGATTATGCAGCGAATATCTGCTTCCTTTACCACTTGATCGGAAATGGAACGGGTGAGTGGAAAGTCCCCATCGGGGGAATGGGTGCGCTCGTTGATGCGCTTGTGGAGCGTTGCAATGAATTAGGTGTTGAGATTCGCACCAACGAAAATGTTGAGCAGATTAATTCTCAATCTTCACATGCCAGTATTTCTTCACGTGGTCCTCAAGGCATTCATGAGTATTCCGCCACAATTGTCTTGGCAAATTGTGCACCTAAGATTCTCGAGCGCATTGCAGGAATTCCAGCGCCTAGTATGCGCGACGGATGCCAACTCAAGATAAATATGGTGTTGCGGCAACTACCTGAATTGAAGAGTGGCATTGACCCGCGCATAGCTTTTGCTGGCACTTTTCACATTAACGAAAGTTATTTTCAGCTAGAACGTGCTTTTGAAGAAGCTCGCGATGGCAAGATCCCCACGGAAATTCCATCTGAGATGTACTGCCACACTCTTACTGATGATTCTATTCTCTCCGCGGATCTCAAAAAACAAGGTTTTCATACTTTAACTCTCTTCGCGCTCCACCTGCCAGCGTCACTTTTCGACGTTGATCACGATCGGGTTAAAGAAGAAGTAGTGAAGAGAACGCTAGCCGGACTTAATGACTACCTTGTTAATCCAATAGAAAGTTATCTTGCAAGCGATAGCGATGGCAAACCTTGTATAGAGATAAAGACTCCACAAGAACTTGAGAGTGCGTTAGGGCTGCCACGAGGAAATATTTTCCATACAGATTTGGAGTTTCCTTGGAAGTCGGATGACGACCAAAGAAAGTGGGGAGTTGAGACCTCTCATGATCGAATTCTTCTCGCTGGATCAGGAGCGTTACGTGGCGGGGCAGTGAGTGGA
>JBJTHB010000103.1:0-28752 GCA_046094245.1 Actinomycetota bacterium | reverse complement strand
TGAGGCAACAAATGCAGCAAGATCGCTCTGCTTTGTGGCGAAGAGATGAACAAGTAATTCGTCTGCGACTGCTTGGAAGCGATCGCCCTTTGCTACGAAGTCGGTTTCGCAATTGAGCTCGAGCATTACAGCTGTTGTGCTCTCTGCTTTCGCTGCAATCAATCCATTTGATGTGGAACGACCTTCGCGCTTTGTGACGCCCTTTAAGCCTTTGACGCGGATGATTTCTACAGCTTTGTTGAAATCGCCGTCTGCCTCATCGAGAGCCTTCTTGCAGTCGACCATGCCGGCTGCGGTTGCTTCGCGGAGACGCTTTACATCTTCTGCTGTGTATGCCACTTATGCTCCTGCGCTTTCATTGGATTTATTGTCAGTTGCCTCCGAAGCCGAATTACCCAAGAGTTCTTTTTCCCAATCAGCAAGTGGTTCGCCTGCGGCTACAGAATCAGCGCCAGCTTTTGCAGCTTCAGTCGCTTCTTTTGCGACATTAGCAGAACGTGCTTGTAGACCAGCGGCGACTGCGTCTGCAATCACGCGAGTCAAAAGGGTGACGGAGCGAATAGCATCGTCATTTCCAGGAATCTTGAAATCAACTTCATCTGGATCGCAGTTTGTATCGAGGATTGCGATAACGGGGATTCCAAGCTTGTGCGCCTCAGCAACAGCGAGGTGTTCCTTCTTTGTATCAACAACCCAGACCGCTGCAGGAAGTTTGGTCATGTTGCGGATACCGTCAAGGTTCTTATGAAGTTTCTCGCGCTCACGGCGAAGCAAGAGCAATTCTTTCTTGGTAAGAACCTGATCGTTCGAAGCTTCAAGTGCTTCTAATTCTTTGAGGCGCTGAATTCGCTTGTAGACGGTTGGGAAGTTAGTAAGCATTCCGCCGAGCCAACGTTCAGTGACAAATGGCATTCCTACGCGATTAGCCTGATTTTGAATCGGCTCTTGCGCTTGCTTCTTCGTTCCAACGAAAAGAACATTGCCGCCCTTGGCGACTGTGTCTTTGACGAAGTCATATGCCTTATCGATGAGTGCAAGTGACTGTTGGATGTCGATGATGTAGATACCGTTGCGCTCAGTAAAAATAAAGCGCTTCATCTTTGGATTCCAGCGACGAGTCTGGTGTCCAAAATGAACACCGCTGTCGAGGAGTTCTCGCATTGTTACAACCGCCATGGCGGCACGCTCCTTTAGGCGAACTTTTCGTTCGCGTCGGTTTGTGAACCAACGGATGTTGGTTCTCTAGCGTCTGAGCACCGACTAACTCTTGCGAGTCAGACCGAGATGGTTTCTTCGTTCAATCGCCGCGTGTGCGATTGAGAAGTAGACGCGTGAAGTCACAGAGGTTTATTTCTGTGCGGGCCGAATCCTACCTGACCCACAACCCCGACTTTTCCACGGTATCCCCGCATAGACGGGCTTCCTCATGAAGAGTTCAGGCATCTTTTGGAGATGCGATTTGCCGTGGTCGTCGCTGCATTTCTCATCGGACTGGTCACGGGAATTGCCGCATCCCCCGAGACGAACACTCCCTTACAAGACAAATCTCAACGTCGCGAATTCGTTACCAACCTTAATTAATCAGGCGCGTGGATGTGCTTGTTCGTAGGCTTTTTTAATTCTTTCTTCTGAAACATGGGTGTAGATCTGAGTTGTTGAAAGTGAAGAGTGCCCCAATATCTCCTGCACAGTCCGAAGGTCCGCGCCACCTTCAAGCAGATGCGTTGCAGCGCTATGTCGAAGGGCATGAGGCCCCACTCTCTTGTTGGCACCGAGAGCTTCCGTTGCTTGATAAACAATCTCACGTACAACTCGTTGGTCAATTCTCTTGCCTCGAGATCCAACAAAGAGTGCGTGCTCAGTTAAGTTTTCCGTTAATTTCCTTCGGCCTTCCGCAATCCAAATCTCCAAAGCGCGCATCGCAGGTAATCCGATCGGAACAATTCGCTCTTTATTTCCTTTTCCAATAACACGCAATGTATTTCGATCCCTATCGATATCTTCCAAGTTCAGCCCCGTGAGTTCGGAGACTCGAATTCCTGAGCCGTAGAGAGTTTCAACAATGGCAATATCGCGGAGAGATTCCGGAGTTTGTTCTTCAGTCGCTCTGACTTGAAGCGCCTCGAGTGTGAGAGAAGCGCTATCTACATCCAAAACTTCCGGAAGATGTCGCTCTGGTTTTGGCGCAATGAGGTCTCGACCTATATCTCTTTCTAGCCATCCGTTACGTGCTCCCCAATAAGTAAAAGCTCTGATTGAGACAACTCGTCGAGTGATTGAAGAGCGAGCCGCTCCGCGAGATTGGAGATTAGCTAACCACGACCTGATGTGATTGAGAGTAAGTTGCGAGAATTCGACTATGCCAAGTTGATTGACATGAAGCAGAAGTGATTCAAGATCTGCGATATACGCCCGAATGGAATTGTCGGAGAGATTGCGCTCGTTGATCAGATGTGCGCGGTAAGCCGCTTCGAGCTCTTGATCAAGGGCCATGCATTACAGATTACCGAGAATTCAACCGTTTGATGGATGGACACAGCGTTGCTAATACGCAACACTTACTCCACGCTGATATTCGATGCCTTGTGCATCATCTTTGGTGGTTTGTCGGTACCGAATGGATTGATGTGGCACTCATCGAAGGAGCGCAGATGAAAATACTTCTTATTGTGAGTGATACCTGTCTTGAACCATCAATCACCAATAACGCTACTGAAATCCGAGTCACAATCGGGACATCCCACGATTTCGACAACATTCTTGACGTGACGAGTGGGATTCTCTCTAACGAACAAATTGCGCATATTCACAGACTCTGGTCAGACGACGACTTTCCACGAAACTTCGAACGTATTGGCGATGAATTAATCATCTCCGCCCGAGACTAGCTATTTCGTTTTTCGATCTATCGCACCTAAGGCAATCAAGAGCGTCTCGGGTGAAACCTCTAACGCTTCACATAAAGGGCCGATCACATCAATCTTTGGTACACGTTCCTGTCGGAAGTAACGCGACAATGAGCCGCGATCGATTCCTGTTCGAAGGTGAAGTTCTTCTAGCCCCGTAATCTTGAGGGTGTTCATTCGTGCGCGGAGCCAATCTGCTGTCTCTCCGGGAGAGTTGCGGTGTCCACGCTTTGTTGCGATCCGCATTTTCGTGCCTACCCCTATTCTGGCTTCTTGCCCTTTCGGAGTAGACCATAAGTGAGCGCGTCCTCTAATGCCATGGCTGACGCGGCTATAACATTTTCATGTACGCCAATCGTGCTCCATTCACCGCCACCGTCGCTGGTTTCTACGAGCACGCGCGTAACTGCGCCCGTTCCAAGGCGTCCTTCCAAGATTCGCACTTTGTAATCAGTGAGCTCTAATTCAGCTAGTTCTGGATAAAGCTTCTCCAGTCCATTGCGAAGGGCACGGTCAATAGCGTTAACCGGACCGTTTCCTGTGCCATCCGATTCAATAACCGCACCTTTGGCTTTGATACGCACCGATGCTCGTGAAGTGACCGTGTGATCAAGGTTTTGATCGACCGTTGTTTCCCAACTTTCTAGGCTAAAGAACTGTGGACGTTTTCCATCCATTTCCTCGCGGAGAAGTAACTCAAATGAAGCGTCAGCAGCTTCAAATGTGTAGCCACGAGCCTCCATTGCTTTCACTCGTTCCACAACGCGAGTAACAACTTCTTTTTGTTGACTAAGGTCGATACCGAGTTCTTGAGATTTCAATTCGATTGATGCTCTACCTGCCATGTCAGACACCAACATTCGCATGTCATTTCCGACACTTTCGGGGTCTTCATGTTGATACAGAGCGGGATCAACTTTGATTGCTGATGCGTGTAGTCCGGCTTTATGTGCGAATGCCGATACGCCAACATAAGGCTGACGTGCGCTTGGAGAGACGTTGGTGACCTCAGCAACGGCATGTGAGATTCTGAATGCTTCTTCCAATGATCCCTCGGGAAGAACCTGTTGTTTCTTCTTCAGCTGTAAATTTGCAATGATCGAAACTAGATCAGCATTACCTGTTCGCTCACCGTAACCATTGAGCGTTCCCTGAACATGGGTCGCACCAGCTGCAACAGCTGCAAGTGAATTAGCAATCGCACAACCTGTGTCGTTATGGCAATGAATACCAAGTCGAGCTGAACTCTTCCCCAAAACTTCGTGAACCACGTTTGATAACTCATCTGGCAACATTCCGCCGTTGGTATCACATAAAGCAATGACGTCTGCGCCTGCTTCAGCTGCAGTACGTACTACCTCAAGCGCATATGCTGGATTTGAGCGATAGCCATCAAAGAAGTGTTCTGCATCAAGAAAGACACGCTGCCCACCTTTGCGGAGAAATTCGATGGAGTCCTTGATCATCGCAAGATTCTCATCAAGATTGGTTTTGAGTGCTAGATCGACATGTCGGTCATGAGATTTTGCAACAAGTGTTACTGCAGGTGCGCCAGATTCCTGAAGAGCGCGAAGAAGAGCATCATCTGCCGCTTTTACATTGGGCCTACGGGTAGCCCCGAATGCTACGAAAGTGGCGTTTTTCAACTTTAACTCGGTCTGTGCAAGTTTGAAGAATTCAGTATCTTTCGGATTCGCTCCGGGCCATCCGCCTTCAATAAATCCAACGCCAAGATCATCGAGATGACGTGCAATCGTTAGTTTGTCATGAACTGAAAGATTCAAACCCTCTTGCTGTGCACCATCGCGCAATGTGGTGTCATAGATATGAAATGCATCTGAAATGGGCATTAGATGACTTTCTTCATCCAGCCATGTTTATCTGCAATTGTTCCGTGTTGAACACCAAGCAGGTGGTTGCGAATCTCCATAGTTATTGGACCAGGATTTCCATCACCGGTGACCCATGTTCCTTGAGCGCTCTTTGCAGTTCCAACAGGTGCAATAACCGCAGCGGTTCCGCAAGCAAAGATCTCGGAGATTTCACCGCTAGCAACACCATCGCGCCATTCATCAATTGAAATCATTCCTTCTTGAACTTTGTAACCTAAGTCAGAAGCGACAGAGAGAATTGAATCTCTGGTGATTCCAGGAAGGAGAGTTCCCGTGAGTTTTGGTGTGAAAATTGTTGCGTCCTTACCTTTGCCGCGGACGAAATAAAGATTCATGCCGCCCATCTCTTCAACCCAGCGTCGTTCTTGTGCATCAAGCCAGACCACTTGGTCACAACCTTCTTTTGCCGCTTGTTGCTGGGCAAGGAGCGATGCAGCGTAGTTTCCGCCGCACTTTGCTTCGCCAGTTCCGCCTAGTGCTGCGCGGACATATTCGGTAGAGATCCACACAGTGACCGCTTTAGCGGCATTGAAATATGCGGCTGCTGGTGTAGCAATCACAGCAAAGAGAGCTTTATTTGATGGTCGAACGCCAAGACCAACTTCGGTTGCAATCATGAATGGACGTATATACAAAGACTCGCCAATCTTCTTTGGCACCCAACCTGCATCTTGAACTACGAGCGCTTTTACTGCAGCAACGAAATCTTCTACTGGCAATTCTGGAAGTGCGATGCGCGCAGCGCTTTTTGCAAAACGTAGTCCATTTGCCTCAGGGCGAAAGAGAGCAATCGAACCATTGGGTTGGGAATACGCTTTCATGCCTTCAAAAATTTCCTGTCCATAATGGAAGACCATCGTCGCCGGATCTAGATTCAAAGGACCGTATTCCTTTACTGTCGCATCAGACCAGCCAGAATTCTGATTCCATTCCGCGACCACCATGTGATCGGTGAAGTACTTTCCAAATCCCGGTTCTGCGACGCATTTCTCGCGTTCGGCATCAGCAAGTTTCTTCGTCGATGGAATTACATTGATTTTCATTAGCCGAGCGCTTTCACTAGTGCATTGCCAACTTCAGAGGTGCTTCGCTTCGCATCTCCCCTAGAGAGAAGATCCTTCTCCACAGCTTTTTCGACATCGCTCGCAGCTTCATGTAATCCGAGGTGACCAAGCAGCATCGCCACAGACATCACTGTTGCAGTTGGGTCAGCGATTCCCTTACCTGCGATATCAGGAGCCGAACCATGTACCGGTTCAAACATCGAAGGGAATGCGCCTTCTGGATTGATATTGCCAGAAGCAGCTAAGCCAATACCGCCGCATATTGCTGCGGCAATATCAGTCAAAATATCGCCAAAGAGATTGTCGGTAACAACAACATCAAAACGTTCAGGGTTAGTAACAAAGAACATTGATGCGGCATCGACATGCAAGTAATCAGTAGCGATATCTGGAAACTCTTTCGCGACTTCATTGAAAGTGCGAGTCCATAGACCTCCTGCACGAGTAAGAACATTGTTCTTATGAACGAGAGTGAGCTTTTTGCGTGGACGTTTTTGGGCACGTGCAAATGCATCGCGTATTACTCGCTCAGCACCGCGTCGAGTATTCAAACTCTCTTCAGTCGCAATCTCATCTGCAGTTCCATGTGCAAGAACACCACCAGCGCCGACATATGGACCTTCAGTACCTTCACGAACCACAACAAAATCAATGGGCGCTTCGGTGCGAAGCGGTCCCTTCGTTCCGGGATACAAACGGGCCGGGCGCAAATTAATGTAGTGATCGAAAGCAAAACGAAGTTTCAGCAATAGTCCTCGTTCAAGCACGCCACTTGGGACAGTTGGGTCTCCAACAGCACCGAGCAAGATGACATCAAATGACTTTAGTTCTTCGAGGACTGAATCAGGCAACGTCTCTCCGGTTTGATGCCAATAACGAGCACCGAGTTCAAACTCTTTCTTGCTGAAAGTTGCGCCGTGCTTTGAGGCAACAGCATCAAGTACTTTAAGACCTTCCGCTACAACCTCAGGCCCAATTCCATCTCCGCCGATTACAGCAAGCTTAAAATTTTTACTCATGGCAGTAATGACACCGATCGAGATACGCGAGCACCAATCTCCTTGGCAATCTTGGAAGTGATGTCGGCTGGGATCGCTGAATCAACGGTGAGGGCCATGAGCGCTTCTCCCCCAGCTTTATCGCGGGCTACCTGCATATTTGCGATGTTGATCTTGGTCGAGCCAAGGATGTTTCCAACCGCGCCTACAACGCCTGGTTTATCTTCATAAATAAGGAAAAGTAGATGATCAGAAGGAGGAAGCTCGATATCGAACTTATTAATTCGAACAATCTTCTCAACTTTTCGGATTCCCATCAAAGTGGCATCGACTTCAACGCGCGATCCGTTTGAAAACGCAGCGCGTAACGCAATCATGCTTCGGTAATCCTCGCACTCGGATTCCGTCGCAACTGTTGAGGTCATTCCCTTTTCTTGCGCCAAGTTTGGAGAGTTCACATATGTCACATCTTCCATTCCCGTTGCAAGTAGCGCACCTTTGAGTGCGGATGTGCCAAGAATTGAACAGTCGTGAGACGAGACTTCGCCCATGACAGTAATCTCGATTGAAACTGGAAGTTCACCTTCGAGTGAAGTAGCGATCTGTGCCATCTTCTCCACAAGTGGAAGTGAGGGACGAATCTCCTCATGGATTTCGCCGCCTTTGACATTCACAGCATCTGGAACGAGTTCGCCTGAGAGAGCTTTTCTTACTGAGATTGCAACGGCGATTCCTGCGCGCTCTTGGGCTTCATCGGTCGATGCGCCGAGATGTGGGGTCGCAACGACCTGATCTAACGCGAACAAAGGTGAGTCGGTACAAGGTTCGGTTGCAAAGACATCAAGTCCAGCTCCAGCCACTCGTCCTTCAGTAATTGCTCTGTGAAGTGCTGCTTCATCTAGAACTCCACCGCGCGCGGCATTAATGATCCGAACAGTGGGTTTGACCTTCTTCAGCGCTTCTTCGCCGATGAGATTCGCAGTCTCTTTAGTTTTGGGAAGATGAATGGTGATGAAATCCGAAGTTGCAAGAAGTTCATCAAGTGAAACTAAATCAACGCCGAGTTGAGCGGCGCGCGCCGGTTGGAGATAAGGATCGTATGCAACAACCTTCATTCCGAATGCCTGCATACGGTGGGCGACGAGCTGGCCGATGCGACCAAAGCCAACGACGCCTAGAGTTTTTTCGAAGAGTTCTGCTCCGGTGTATTTCGAACGGGCCCATTTCCCGTTCTTCAACGCTGCATGCGCCGGGGAAACGTGGCGAGCAGATGCAAGCAGAAGAGCGATAGCTAACTCCGCTGCACTAACGATATTAGAGGTTGGTGCATTAACAACCATCACTCCAGCCGCAGTTGCAGCAGGGATATCGACGTTATCAAGACCAACACCAGCGCGTGCAATAACTCTTAGACCTTTTGCCGATGCAATCGCTTCGGCATCCATCTTGGTGGCAGAACGAATCAACACTGCATCTACTCCGGCAGCTAACGCTGGAAGGAGTTCGGCGCGATTTGCGCCGTCGCAATTGCGTACCTCGAAATCAGGTCCTAACGCTTCAAGCGTTGCGGGACTTAATTCCTCAGCAATTAAGACAACAGGTTTACTCACGCGCAGCCGATCCTTCTTTGTAATCATCTTTATTTGCAGCCTTTACCCAAGACATCATTTTGCGAAGGTTGCGGCCAACTTCTTCGATGGGATGCTGTTCGCCCTTTGTGCGAAGCGCTTTGAATTCTGGCGCACCTGCATCTTGGTCAGCAATGAAGCGAGCTGCGAAAGCACCGCTTTGAATGTCAGCAAGGACTGCCTTCATGTTCTCTTTGACGTGTGGATCAATCACGCGAGGACCAGAGATGTAATCACCGTATTCAGCGGTATCGGAAACTGACCAACGTTGTTTTGCGATTCCGCCTTCATACATGAGGTCAACGATTAGTTTGAGTTCGTGTAAACACTCGAAATATGCAACTTCTGGTTGGTATCCAGCCTCGATCAACGTTTCAAAACCGTACTGAACAAGCTGTGATGCGCCACCACAGAGAACTGATTGCTCACCGAATAGATCGGTCTCTGTTTCTTCGGTGAAGGTGGTGAGGATTCCACCTGCGCGAAGCCCACCCATTGCTTTCGCATATGAAAGCGTCAATGGCCAGGCATTTCCTGTTGCATCTTGCTCAACGGCAACGATGTCAGGAACTCCACGTCCAGCAACGTATTCACGACGAACGAGATGGCCCGGACCCTTTGGAGCGACCATGCAGACATCGATGTTTGCAGGTGGTTTGATGTAACCAAAACGAATATTGAATCCATGTCCAAAGAAGAGCGCGTCTCCCGCCTTCAAATTTGGTTCGATTGACTCAGAATAAATATGGCGCTGCTTGTGGTCAGGAGCTAACAACATGATGACTGTTGCTTCCTTAACCGCTTCTGCGACGCTAACAACACGAAGTCCTTCTTGTTCTGCCTTCGCCCGCGACTTGGAACCTTCGGCAAGTCCGACTCTGACATCAACGCCGCTATCGCGCAGGTTAAGCGCATGCGCATGTCCTTGGGAGCCGTAACCGATGATTGCAACCTTGCGGCCTTGAATTACCGAAAGATCTGCATCTTCGTCATGATAGATAGTTGCCACGTTCGTTCCAGCTTTCTCGTTAGTTTTGATAGTCCGCGGTCTGGCTATGTGACTCCGAAGAGGCAAGGCCAGTTTCTTTCAAGGTTCGCTCCACCAGAGTTACATCGCCTTTTTCAATTGCGATAAGCCCAGATTGAACGAGTTCTTTCACGCCATACTTATTGAGATCTGCAACCAACGAAGAAATCTCCTTGCTGGTGCCGATTGCTTCAATAGTAAGTGAGGCTTTTGTTTCATCGACAATCTCGCCCTTATATCGAGCCACAATGGATTCGATAGCAGTACGAGAATCTGAGGAATTCTTAACTTTCACCATGAGTAATTCCCGTTGACGAGAATCTTCAGCGGTCATCTCCTGAATGCCGATGACATTTACAAGTTTGAAAAGTTGGGCGCTCACTTGATCAAGCGCGTGTCCCTCAAGGTTCAAGACGATGGTCATGCGTGAGATTGCTGGATTTTCTGTGGGACCCACGGCGAGAGAATCAATGTTGTAACCACGGCGGGAAAAGAGCGAAGCCACGCGGGCCAATACGCCAGGGCTGTTCTCAACGAGAACGGAGAGAGTGTGTTGGGCCATGGCTATAACTCCTGCGAATCCCAGTCTGGCGCCATCTCTTTGGCGATCATGATGTCATCGTTTGATGTGCCCGCTGCAACCATCGGCCAGACCATCGCGTCACGATAAACGCTGAAATCAACAACGACTGGAGCATCATTAATCGCATTTGCTTCCTTGATGATTTTGTCGACATCGCCTTTAGATTCACAACGCAATCCCACGCAACCCATGGCTTCTGCAAGTTTCGCAAAATCTGGAATCCGCTTGGAATGAAGGTCAGTATTTGAATAACGTTCTTGATAAAACAGTGTCTGCCATTGGCGGACCATTCCTAAACTTTCATTGTTAATGATCGCGACTTTGACCGGAATGTTATTAAGTGCACAAGTAACTAACTCTTGATTTGTCATCTGGAAACATCCATCGCCATCAATTGCCCAGACTGGAGTATCAGGCGCGCCAACTTTTGCACCCATCGCTGCCGGAACTGCGTATCCCATCGTTCCGAGTCCGCCCGAGTTCAACCAAGTGCGAGGCTTTTCATACTTCACAAATTGCGAAGCCCACATCTGATGTTGCCCCACTCCAGCAACGTAGATTCCATCTGGGCCAGTGATCGCACCAATTCGCTCGATGACATATTGCGGAGATAATGAGCCATCTTGTGGTTCGTTGTAGCCAAGTGGGTATTTCTCTCGAAGAGATCCCATCTGACGCCACCAAGAAGTTAAATCAGGCTTATTCTTTTTGAATTCTGCTTCAACCGCTGGAATGAGTGCGCGGATTGTTGGTCCCAAATCTCCGATAACAGGAACATCGGCGTATCGATTTTTCCCAATTTCTGCTGGATCGATATCTGCGTGAATAATCTTTGCGTTCACGGCAAAAGTTGAGAGTTTGCCAGTTACTCGATCGTCAAAGCGAGCACCCAAAGTTATTAGCAAATCAGCTTTTTGCAACGCGGTGACTGCAGCAACGGTTCCATGCATACCAGGCATGCCCAGATGCTGGTGATGACTATCTGGGAAAGCCCCTCGAGCCATCAGCGTTGTGACGACTGGAGCGCCAACCAACTCTGCAAGTTTCAGCAATTCCTTCGAGGCATTTGCTTTGATGACTCCACCACCGACATAAAAAACTGGCTTTGATGATTGCGCGATGAGCGATGCTGCATCTCGGATTGCTTGTGCGTTTGGTTCAGTCTGTGGTTTGTAGCCAAGCAGATTGATCGATGACGGATAGTTGTAGTCCGTCATCTTTTGCAGCGCATCTTTTGCAATATCAACCAAAACCGGACCCGGACGGCCAGAATTAGCGATGTAGAAAGCTTCAGCAATTGCCTTTGGAATTTCTCGCGGATCAGTAACGAGGTAGTTGTGTTTCGTTATTGGCATAGTCACACCACGAATATCAGCTTCTTGGAATGCATCGGTTCCGATTGCGGGCCCTGGAACTTGGCCCGTGATCGCAACAATCGGCACTGAATCCATTTGAGCATCTGCCAGTGGAGTGACAAGGTTGGTGGCACCAGGACCTGAAGTGGCGATACAGACACCAACTCGTCCTGTTACTTGGGCATAACCCGTTGCAGCATGACCTGCTCCTTGTTCATGGCGAACCAAAATATGACGAATCTTTGAATCGTAGATCGGGTCGTATGCAGGAAGGATGGCGCCGCCAGGAATGCCGAACATGACATCAACGTCAGATTGTTCTAACGCATTCACAAGAGCTTGGGCTCCTGTTATCTGATTACTCATCTTCGACTCCTCTCCATTTCCATTTTTCGCCCATGAATGCAAAAACCCTCAGTTTCCTGAGGGTGCGCGTGAACTTGGATTAGTTCACGCGCAGCGAATCACCACGACTGATACAACGATTGAGACAGATGTGGTTTTCGCTGACATAAGGTGAATTATTCCCTCGCAAAAAGTATGAGTCAACCCCTGAGACGGGCATCTCACATTCTGAACGGGGAACTCAGCGCATTTAGTCGCAGACCGCACCCTTGGAGGCCGAGCCAACGAGTTTGGCATATTTGGATAGCACTCCACTCGTGTAGCGATTTGGCAGCGGAACAAAATTAGCTTTTCGTGATTCCAACTCTTTTTGATCGACGAGCAGATCCAAGGTGCGCTTAATTATGTTTATGCGAATGCGATCTCCATCTTTCACAAATGCGATCGGTCCACCATCGACAGCTTCTGGAGCAACATGCCCAACGCACAATCCAGTTGTTCCACCAGAAAAACGACCATCAGTAAGTAAGAGAACAGATTTGCCGAGCCCTGCGCCTTTAATGGCGCCGGTGATCATCAACATTTCGCGCATTCCTGGTCCACCTTTTGGACCCTCGTACCGAATCACTACAACATCTCCAGCTTGAATGGTTCCATCTTCAAGCGCTTGCATCGCAGACTGTTCGCGATCAAAAACTCTCGCTGGTCCTTCAAACTCTTCCACACCAACGCCGGCAACTTTCGTGACTGCACCTTCTGGTGCAAGTGATCCACCTAGGATGGTAATTCCGCCTGAGGTTGCCATGGGAGATTTAATTGCTTTGAGAATCTCACCGTCAGGATCAGGTGGATTGATATCCGCAAGATTTTCGGCCATTGTTTTTCCAGTCACAGTTAAGCAATCGCCATGTAGTAATCCAGCATCAAGCAATGACTTCAAAATGACAGGTATTCCTCCGACTTTATCGACATCGCTCATAACGAATCTTCCGAAAGGTTTCAAATCACCGAGTAAAGGAACTTTCGAACCGATGCGATGGAAATCAGCCAAAGTAAGGTCAACTCGCGCCTCGTGAGCGATTGCAAGGAGATGGAGAACTGCGTTGGTGGAGCCGCCGAGAGCCATCAAGGCGGTGATTGCATTCTCAAATGCCTGCTTGGTAAGAATCTGACGAGTCGTGATTCCCTTTCTAATCAATTCAACAACGGCTGCACCAGATTTGATTGCATATGTGTCGCGACGACGATCAACAGCTGGTGGAGCGGCTGAACCCGGTAGCGATAGACCTATTGCTTCGCCAATCGTGGCCATGGTGTTAGCGGTGTACATACCGCCACAGGCACCTTCACCAGGACAGATTGCGCGTTCAATCTTGTCCACTTGTTCTTGCGAAATCAATCCTCGGGCACAGGCTCCTACTGCTTCAAACGCATCAATGATTGTGACATCTTTTCCATCGACTTGGCCGGGAAGTGTCGAGCCAGCATAAACAAAAACACTTGCAACATCGATTCGAGCGGCTGCCATCATCATTCCTGGCAGCGACTTATCGCACCCAGCGAACGTAACCATTCCATCAAGGCGTTCTGCTTGCATGACTGTTTCGACAGAGTCTGCAATGACTTCACGGGAGACGAGTGAAAAATGCATCCCTTCATGTCCCATGGAGATTCCATCCGAAACTGAAATTGTTCCAAATTGCATTGGGAATCCGCCGGCATCTATTACGCCTTGCTTAGATGCTTTTGCTAGTCGATCTAATGAGAGATTACATGGTGTGATTTCGTTCCATGACGATGCAATACCAATCTGCGGCTTCACCCAATCTTCATCCTGCATGCCTACGGCGCGCAACATTCCACGAGCTGGAGCGCGTTCTAAACCATCGGTCACAAGCCCCGAACGTGGTTTCATGGGATTGGTCATAGCACGAGTCTACTTAAGCTTGACCAAGATGCTTGAGAAGTAATTCGCGAACTTTGGCAGCATCTGCTTGACCCTTGGTTTCTTTCATCACTGCGCCAATCAACGCACCTGCGGCAGGAACATGACCATTTCTTACCTTTTCTGCTACATCTGGTTGTGCGGCAATTGCTTTCTCAATCGCGGCCATCAATGCAGAATCATCGGAAACAACCTTGATTCCGCGCTTTTCAATAATCTCAGCTGGCCGACCTTCACCATTAATGACACCTTCAATAACCTGTCGCGCTAACTTGTCAGTCAACTCTCCTGAAGTTATCAACGAAACTATCTCAGCTACATCCGCTGGAGTAATGGGCATTTCCGCCGCGCCAATTCCACGTTCATTCGCAATACGTGCAATCTCACCCAACCACCAGCCACGCGCGCGAGTTGGGTCAGCGCCTAAATTAACTGTGGCTTCAACGAGATCGAGTACGTCGGCATTGATCATGGCTGCCATCTCTTTATCCGGTACTTGCCACGCTTCTTGCAATTTCTTTCGGCGAACTGATGGCTTCTCCGGCAAAGTAGCTCGTATCTTTTCGATCATCTCTGAACTTGGAGCAACGGGAACTAGATCCGGTTCGGGGAAATAGCGGTAATCCTCTGCTTGCTCTTTCGAACGTCCTGGCGTTGTTAGTCCCGTGTCCTCGTGGAAGTGACGGGTTTCTTGAATTACGCGCTCACTCTTATTCAAGAGTTCAGCGTGGCGAATCATCTCGCCGCGGACTGCTCGCTCAACAGAACGCAATGAGTTCACATTCTTGGTTTCGCTACGAGTTCCAAGCTTATCCGCGCCGATTAGTCGCAAAGAAACGTTTGCGTCACATCGCAAAGATCCTTGCTCCATCTTCACATCGCTGACGCCAAGTCCGCGGAGAATGTCCCGTAATTCAGAGACATAAGCGCGAGCAACTTCTGGCGCATACTTTCCAGTACCTGTTACTACTTTGGTGACAATCTCCACGAGCGGAATTCCTGCGCGGTTGTAATCAAGGAGCGAGTAATCCGCTCCGTGAATTCGGCCAGTAGAGCCACCCATGTGAAGTGACTTACCAGTGTCCTCTTCCATGTGAACACGCTCGATTTCAATTCGGAATTCACGCGGACCTTCCTCAGTATCAACTGTTACATCGAGGTAGCCATTTGTGCAGATTGGTTCGTCATATTGGGAAGTCTGGAAATTCTTTGGCATATCTGGGTAGAAGTAATTCTTCCGTGCGAATCGACTGTAGGGTGCGATGGAGCAATTCAGCGCTAAACCAATTGCAATCGTGTATTCGATTGCTTTCGCATTCACAACTGGCAAGGAACCAGGAAGGCCGAGGCAGATGGGGCAGGTTTGGGTATTGGGTTCAGCCCCGAAAACGGTATTGCAGCCACAGAACATCTTTGATTCCGTACCAAGTTCGACGTGAACTTCCAAACCAAGAACGGGTTCGTACTTCGCAATCACATCGTCATACGTAAGAGCCATTAGCGAGCTCCTAGAGAAGGTGCGTTTTCCAAAATTGGCTTTCCCCATTGAGAGAGCAGAGCAGCTTCGAGCGCAGACCCAACTTGATACATGCGGTCATCCTTCATGGCTGGAGCCATGATTTGAAAACCTGCAGGGAGGCCATCTTCTTCTGCAAGTCCGGATGGAATCGACATGCCACCGATACCAGCCAGGTTGGTTGGAATGGTTGCGATGTCATTGAGATACATCGCAATCGGATCATTGGCTTTTTCACCAATCTTGAATGCAGTGGTGGGTGCGGTGGGTGAAACAAGTACATCAGCTTTGGAAAATGCTGCCTCAAAATCGCGAGAAATTAGCGTGCGTACTTTCTGAGCACTTCCGTAATAGGCATCGTAGTAACCACTCGATAGCGCATATGTGCCGAGGATGATTCGGCGCTTCACTTCTCTGCCAAAACCTTGTTGGCGAGTGGCATTCATAACTGCTTCCGCTGAACCTTCTCCAACACGAATTCCATAACGCATTGCATCAAAGCGCGCGAGGTTAGAGGAACATTCACTTGGTGCGATGAGGTAGTAGGCAGCCAAGGCATAGTCAAAATACTTGCAAGAAACTTCTACGATTTCAGCGCCAAGCGAAGCAAGTAAGTCGAGCGATTGATTGAATAATTTCAAGACTCCGGGTTGGTAGCCATCGCCTTGCAATTCCTTAATGACGCCAATCTTCATACCTCTTACATTGCCGTTTTTCGCTGCTTCAACTACGGGAGGAATCGGGGCGTTAATGGAAGTTGAATCCATGCGGTCGTAACCACCAATTGCTTCGTGCAAGTAAGCAGCATCAAGAACAGTTCGGGCACAAGGACCGGCTTGATCTAGTGAAGAAGAGAATGCGACAAGCCCATAACGCGAAACGCCGCCATAAGTGGGCTTCACGCCAACAGTTCCGGTCACGGCTGCAGGTTGGCGAATCGATCCGCCAGTATCCGTGCCGATGGCAAGTGGTGCTTCAAATGCAGCGAGAGCAGCAGATGAGCCTCCACCAGAGCCACCAGGAATACGCGTTAGATCCCATGGATTATGAGTTGGGCCGTAAGCAGAGTTTTCTGTAGATGAACCCATCGCAAATTCATCCATATTTGTCTTTCCAAGAATGATGATGCCGTTATCTTTCAAACGCGAGACGACGGTTGAGTCATATGGTGGTCGCCAACCTTCGAGCATCTTCGATCCACAGGTGGTGGGAATGCCTTTTTGCACGAGCACATCTTTAAGTGCAAGCGGAACTCCAGCGAGCGGCGCAAGCTTCTCTCCTGCCTTACGACGTGCATCAACATCACGCGCTTGAGCAAGAGCACCCTCAGAATCAACATGCAAGAAAGCGTGAACATCAGTATCGACTTTGGAAATTTGATCGAGATGCGCTTGAGTCAATTCAACGCTTGAGATCTCTTTTGAAGTGAGAGATTTCGCCATTTCCACGGCAGAATTCTTGATCATTGCTCTTCACCGAGAATCTGTGGAACTTTGAAACGTTGCTCCTCTTGTGCTGGAGCACCAGAGAGAGCTTCGTTTGGAGTCAAACTTGGGCGAACTTCGTCAACGCGGAAAACATTCTGCAGAGGCAGCGGATGTGAGGTTGGTGGTACATCAGCGCTTGCTACTTCTTGCACACGTGCAACCGCATCGAGAATGACAGAAAGTTCTTTTGATAGGTGATTCAGCTCTTCTTCTGATAAATCAATTCGAGCCAACTTAGCGAGGTTGGCGACATCATCACGCGAGATGTTCGACATAAAGGTCACCTTACCTAGTGATTCGCTACGAGCGCGAATTACTTTCGGATCTGGCCATCTCCTTTCACAATCCATGTGGTGGTCGTCATTTGTTCTAGCCCCATAGGACCACGAGCATGGAGTTTCTGGTTAGAGATTCCGATTTCGGCTCCGAATCCCATCTCTTCTCCATCGGTAAATCTCGTTGAGGCATTAACCATGACAGCAGCGCAATCAGAAAGTGCGATGAATGTAGCTGCGTTCGCATCTGATTCGGTCACGATAGCTTCGGTGTGGTTGGTGCCGTATTTCAAGATGTGATCGGCCGCGGCAACTAACGTCGGAACGACAGCAACATTCATCTCCAAAACACCGTACTCGGTTGACCAACTCTCCTCGGTAGCTCGCTCTGCAGGGATATTGTTGTCACGAGCAACATGAAGTGACTCTTCATCACAATGAAGTTTCACGCCTGCGTTATGAAGTTCTTTCAGAGCAGTTGCCAAGAACTTATCGGCTACGTTCTTGTGCACGAGAAGTGTTTCAGCAGCATTACACACACTTGGCCTGTGGGTCTTGGAGTTAAGCAGAATTGGCAGAGCTTTTTCCAGATCCGCATCCTCATCGACATAAACGTGACATACACCAGCGCCAGTCTCGATGGTAGGAACTGTTGATTCATCAACCACCATGCGAATAAGTGCAGCGCTACCGCGTGGAATTACCAGATCAACCTTGCCCCGAGCATGCAGAAGAGCGCGCGTGGTGTCACGGTCGTGAGATGGAATGAGTTGAATTACTTCTGGCGAAATCGAACTCTTTGAAAGAGCATCTTTCATGATGGAGACAAGAATCGCATTGCTCTTCTCTGCAGAAGATGACCCCCTTAAGAGCGCAGCATTACCCGACATCAATAAAATGACGGCGGCATCAACTGTGACATTTGGTCGTGCCTCGTAAACCATTCCTACAACACCAAAGGGAACAGTGACTTGCTTTAGTTTCAAACCATTATCAAGAGTTCTTTGTCTCACGATGTTTCCCAGGGGATTAGGAAGGGCGGCAACTTTTCGCGCTCCCCCGGCAATTCCATTAATACGAGCATCGTTGAGCATCAAACGATCGAGTAATTGCGGATTTAATCCGCTGGATTTACCACGTTCCATATCTTCGTTATTGGCAGCAATGATTTCAGTCCGGCGTTCTTCAATTGCGGCAGCAATATTCTCCAGAGCTTTCTGGCGATCTTCGTAGGATACTGTCACCAAGGTGCGAGCTGCTTTTCGCGCAGTATCCGCGAGGTTAGAAATGAGGAGATCGTTACTCACAGCAAAACCATGTCATCACGATGGACCAGTTCACGCTCATATTCTGGACCAAGATCTTTTGCTAAGTCTTTCGTTGAGCGACCAAGCATTTGAGGAACTTCTTCTGAGTCGAATGCGACCAATCCACGGGCGATAACCGTTCCGTCAGAAGCAGCAATCTCGACGGTGTCGCCAGCACTAAATTCACCGGTCACTCCGGTGACACCTGCAGGTAGAAGTGAAACTCCACGTTCCTTTACGGCGGTCACGGCACCAGAGTCGAGAATCAATCGACCGCGTGGAGTTGCGGCATGCGCTAACCACAGAAGTCGAGAGGATTTCTTGGTAGTAGAGGCGAGAAAGAGAGTTCCTTGTTCGCCACCTGTAAGTGAATGTGCGACTTCATCGAGAGATGTCAGCAGCATCGGAATCCCCGCACCAGTTGCGATTCGCGCCGCCTCAATCTTTGTGACCATGCCGCCACTTCCTACTTTGGAGCCAGCACCACCAATATCTGCTGATGCAATCTCTTCAATGCTCTTCCCTTCACTTATGCGCTTGGCTCCTGATTGAGTAGGTGGGGCGTCATAGAGCGCATCGACATCGGTGACCAATACGAGTAGGTCGGCGCTAACGAGGTGTGAAACCAGCGCAGCGATTCGGTCATTGTCGCCAAATCGAATCTCTTGAGTGCCCACCGAATCGTTTTCATTAATGATTGGTATTACCCCGAGTTGTAGCAACTTAAATAGCGTGCGTTGGGCATTCTGATAATGAGAGCGACGAACAATATCTTCAATAGTTAACAAGACTTGTGAGGCAGTAATCGAATGGCGGCGGAACGATTCGGTATAGCTATGAATCAATAGCCCTTGGCCAACCGACGCTGCTGCTTGTTGGGTCGCAAGATCTTGTGGACGGGCGTGAAGTCCTAAGGGAGCTAAGCCAGCAGCAATCGCACCGGAAGAGACCACGATGACATCTTTTCCATCTTTCTTAAGTTGAGCGACGGCATCAACAAGTTTAGAAACTGCATAAGAATCAAGTCCCGCACCATCTTTGCCCGTCAAAGATGAAGAGCCGATCTTGATTACGACGCGTCTAGCGCTCGTCACAACGCTGCGTGTCATGGCTTCTCCGAAGAAGGTGTTGAGAGTTGAGGATTTGTCGGATCTGCAACGTTGTACTCCCACTGTTGGGCTAGCTCATCATCATCGAGTTGGTCGATTGCTTCTTCATCAAATTTTTCCCAACCGCGAGGAATGCGCATGTCATCACCTCGAGGACCAGATAGTAACTCTGCTCCAGCTTCAATCGTTGGCTCCCAATCGAATACGACAGCATCATCACCAGCGCCGATTCGAACCTCATCGCCTTGCTTAGCGCCCAATTTGAAAAGTTCTTTCTCCACTCCCAAACTTGCAAGTCGATCTGCGAGATATCCGACCGCTTCAGCATTACTGAAATTCGTCTGGTGAACCCAACGTTCTGGACGTGCGCCCACAACGGTGAATGAACCATCTTCATTTGCAGTGACTTTAAACCCAGCATCATCTATCGGAGTTGGCCGCAAGACGATACGAGCCTTCTCTTCCTGCGTTTGCTTCGCTCGATAGTCCGTTACAAGTTTTGCCATCGCGTACAACAGAGATTCAAGACCAATCCGAGCAGCAGCTGAAATCTGGTAAACCTCGTAACCCCGCTCACGAAGGATTGGTTCCACCATATCAGCCATCGCTTTGCCATCAGGAAGATCGACTTTGTTGAGCGCCACAATACGTGGACGATCGCTGAGATCTTCGGCGTATTGCTTCAACTCATTTTCGATAATGTCAAAATCTTTAATGGGATCGCGATCACTTTCCAGCGTTCCGCAATCTAAAACATGCACTAAGGCAGCGCAGCGTTCAACATGTCGCAGGAATTGAAGGCCAAGGCCTTTTCCTTCTGAGGCGCCAGGAATTAGACCTGGAACATCGGCGACAGTAAAGCGTGAATCTCCAGCTTGTACGACGCCGAGGTTTGGTGCCAGCGTTGTGAATGGATAGTCAGCGATCTTCGGGCGTGCCGCAGAGATTGCAGCAACTAATGATGACTTTCCTGCGCTTGGATATCCAATTAATCCGATATCAGCGACCGACTTCAATTCCAGAACAAGAGTTCGTTTTTCGCCAGGTTCGCCAAGGAGTGCGAAACCAGGTGCACGACGGCGTGATGATGCAAGTGCGTTGTTTCCAAGTCCACCCAAGCCACCTTTTGCAGCAACAAAACGGGTGCCATTTCCAACCAAGTCCGCAAGAACGCGACCATCTTTTGTCATCACAACAGTTCCGTTTGGAACACCAAGAATTAAATCTTCGCCATCAGGACCATTCTTCAAAGCGCCATAGCCTTGACGGCCAGAACTAGCGTTGCGATGTGGTGAATGGTGAAAATCTAGAAGTGTCGTGACGCTTGGATCGACAACAAGGATCACATCTCCACCGCGCCCACCGCTACCTCCATCAGGTCCGCCAAGTGGAACAAATTTTTCGCGGTGAACCGATACACAACCATCGCCACCTTTTCCAGCAGAAGCATGGAGAGTTACACGATCAACAAATGTTGTCATCTGCTAACTCTCCTTTCGTTGGTAGAAATAAAAAACGGGCCCGTGGATACGGACCCGCAATTTATGAAGTCCGTTGTGTTAGGAAACCGGTACGATGTTGACGACGCGACGACCGCGTGCATTAGAGAACTCAACTGCACCTGAAGCAAGTGCGAAGAGAGTGTCGTCCTTACCGATTCCTACATTTTTACCTGGATGGAACTTGGTGCCACGTTGACGGACGAGGATTTCGCCGCTGTTGACTACCTGACCACCGAAGCGCTTAATTCCAAGGAACTGTGGATTGGAATCGCGACCGTTGCGGGTTGAGGAGACGCCTTTTTTGGATGCCATTTCTTAACTCCTTACTTCACACCGTTGATCGCTGTGATCTTCACGCGAGTGTTCTTGGAACGGAAACCTTGACGACGGCGATAACCGGTCTTGCTCTTGTAACGAAGAATGTGAATCTTTGGACCCTTTACCTCTTCGACAATCTCGCCCGTAACTTTTACGCCGGACAAAACTTTTGGATCAGAGGTGACAGCAGCGCCATCAACAACGAGAAGTGCGGGGAAACTGACAGTAGAGCCAGCTGCAGCGTCGATGCGATCGACGAATACTGTGTCGCCGACAGCGACCTTCTCCTGGCGGCCGCCAGCCTTCACAATTGCGTACACGATTGTCCTTCCGATTCTTTTATGAGCTTGAAGCGGGTTCTCGAGAGATCCAGCCTTCGAAGCAGGGGGCTAGGTTACGGATTGAGCCTTGTTAGGGTCAAACTGAGTTAGGCGGTCACCACCCCAGAGCTTGCTGCTCTGCGGCGCTTACGACCAAAACCCCGTTTTTCTTCTTTATTCGAAGGCTCGCTCCGAATTTCCTCCACGACAGGCTCTATTTCTGGGCTCGCCTCTTCGGCATCATGTTTAGGAGCAATTTCACGATCCAGACTCTTCTTATTTACCGGCTCCATGTGGACGTGGATTCCGCGACCACCACAGCTATCGCACGTAGTCGAGAACGCTTCAATCAAACCTTGGCCAACTCGCTTACGTGTCATTTGGACGAGTCCAAGTGAAGTTACTTCGGCAACTTGATGTTTCGTGCGATCGCGACCGAGGCATTCAACAAGTCGACGTAGAACCTGTTCACGATTGGTCTCCAAGATCATGTCGATAAAGTCGATCACGATAATTCCACCAAGATCTCGCAGGCGTAACTGGCGGGCAATTTCTTCTGCCGCTTCAAGGTTGTTTTTGGTAACAGTCTCTTCGAGATTGCCACCTTTACCGATGAATTTTCCAGTATTCACGTCGATCACAACCATCGCTTCAGTGCGATCGATAACGAGCGAACCACCTGAAGGCAGATAAACCTTGCGATCGAGCGCTTTCGCTAATTGTTCATCAACGCGATTCTCAGTAAATAAGTCTTTTGTTCCAGTCCACTTCTCAATCTTGGTGATGAGTTCTGGAGCAATATGTCCGAGATAGTTATTGATATCTTCCCAAGCTCCATCGCCTTGTACTGTGAGTTTACGGAAATCTTCATTGAAGATATCGCGGATAACGCGAACTGTAAGATCAGGCTCACCGTAAAGTAATGAAGGTGCGCTTACGTTTGAACCTTCGGATTTCTTTTTGATGTCTTCCCATTGGGCCTTAAGTCTTACGACATCACGAGTCAATTCTTCATCTGATGCACCTTCAGCAGCGGTGCGAACGATGACACCTTCCTCATCTGTTATGAGTCCCTTAAGAATGTCCTTCAAACGAGCGCGCTCAGAATCAGGAAGTCGACGGGAAATTCCACTCATTCCACCACCAGGCACATAAACCAAGTAGCGACCAGGAAGAGAAATCTGGCTGGTAAGACGCGCACCTTTTTGGCCGATTGGATCCTTGGTGACTTGTACGAGAACTGATTGACCTGTCTTGAGCACACGTTCGATCTTGCGCTCTTGGTTATCAGTCAGGCCCGCTTCATCCCAATTCACTTCGCCGGCATAAAGAACGGCATTTCTTCCTTTGCCGATATCAACGAATGCAGCTTCCATTGAGGGGAGAACATTCTGAACTTTTCCAAGGTAGACGTTTCCGACATAAGAAATATTGCTATTTCGATTCACATAGTGTTCAACCAGAATGTTGTCTTCCAAAATTGCGATTTGTGTGCGATCACCTTGTTGGCGCACGAGCATTTCGCGATCGACAGATTCACGTCGCGCAAGGAATTCAGCATCAGTCAAAATGGTTCCACGACGACGGTTTTCGCGATAATCGTTATAACGATGACGTTCGCGACCACGGTCACGGTCACGGAACTTGCGATCGTTGCGATCATTGCGACCGCTGCGTTCATGGCGTTCAAAATTCTTGCGATCGCGAGCTGGGCGTTCTTGCGCGGGACGTGCTTCGCGCACCTTAACGACGGTAACTACGCCATCTTCCTCAACAGTCTCACCTGGCGTGACGCCCTCTGAGCCAGAGCGGCGACGGCGTCGGCGCTTCTTAAAAGCGGCTGATGTGGATGAATCTTCATCAACGACATGTGATTGAGAGGTTTCTTGCACATCTCCATCTTCTTTATCGGAGCGACGGCGTCCTCTTCCACCTCGACGACGACGGCGGCGGCGATTCTCATTTTCACTGGCGAGGTCAGAAGACTCTGATGAACTTTCTGAACTCTTTGGCGCTGACTTCTGGGGTGCGCGAGCTTTTGCTGGCGCAGCCACAACTGGAGCAGCTTGGAAGATTGGAGCAGGTATTACACCAGCAGCTTTTGTCTTCTTCTCTTTTGTAGGGGCGCTAACTTCAGTCGCCTCATTTGTTTTTACCGCGCTTTTCTTAACAGCGCGCTTACGCACTTTTTTTGGCTCTTCGGCCATACGATCAAATCCTCTTGTAAGAAGCCTTTGTGGGCTTTTAGCTAGAAATCTCTGGTGGCGCCTCTATCTGGATCAGCCGACCGCACCTAAAGAGCGGTCTGGGCGACCTCAAGAGTCTGAGGCGATTCGAACCCCCGAAGTATGTCAGAGATGAGGGTGGTGAGCCTAATCTGAGCGTGGTTTTAGCGAGTGCGTTGATACACATTTTGGAGCAAGCCAATGCCAATCATGTTGGCAAACATGCTCGATCCACCGTACGACAGGAACGGTAATGGAACGCCAGTCATAGGCATCAATCCCATGGTCATGCCAATGTTCTCGAAGATTTGGAATGAGAACCATGCAATTACGCCAACGCAGACCATGCGACCAAAGAGGTCGTTAGTGCGACGTGCGATGGAGAAAGCTCTCATCAAAATAATCGAATAAAGAATCAAGATCAATCCAGCGCCAAGGAAACCAACTTCCTCACCTGCGACCGTGAAGATGAAGTCCGTGTGTTGTTCTGGAACGAATCTGCCATTTGTTTGAGGTCCATCAAAAAGTCCTTTGCCAAAAAAACCACCAGAGCCAATTGTGATACGCGCCTGGCGTAATTGATAACCGCTAGCTTGAGGATCAGCACTTGGATCAACAAAAGAGCGGAGACGATTAAGTTGGTACTCACTGACTTCACCGCTGGCAACAGCGAGGTATGCGCCCGTGACACCCGCAACAAGAAGTCCAATTACCCACCGTAATCGCGCACCGGAAACAGCGATCATTGTGATGATGCATGCTGCGATAATCAAGACTGTTCCTAGGTCGGGCTGTAAAACAATGAGGAATATTGGAACCGCTGCAACGCCAAGGGATTGGAGTACTTGTCTATCAGTTGGTTCGTCCTCACCTGCAACTCGTTCAGCAAGAATGAGAGCCATTCCTACGATGATAGAAATCTTCGCTAATTCTGCCGGTTGAATTTGAAATCCACCTGGAAATGAGATCCATGACCTTGCACCATTAACAGTCGAACCAAGCCCCGGCACGAGCACAGCGATTAATCCAAGAACTCCAACGCCCCAAACAACAGGTGTGTATGCACGGAGGAGTCGATAATCAATCAATGTCGTTCCATATGCCAGAGCAATACCGATAATCACATTTATCAACTGGCGTTTCAAGTAGTACTCAGGATCCAATCCATTGGAAGCAAACCAGTCTCGTGTGGCTGCGTAAACAAGAATTACACCCAACAGGAGCAGAAGAAGTACTGCAGTGTTCATGACGCGATCGGAACCAGCGAAAAGCGCTCTTCGTTCTTTTCCACGACTATTCATCACGCTATTTTGAGAGAAATTCATGAACTCTTTCCTCTCGTCGCATCAATCTTTGGCAAGGAATTGGGAACTCCGTTCGGGAAGATCGCGGTCTGTCCATTTGTGCCAAAGATATGTTCATAAATCTTTCGGACACCGACGCCACTAGTGCTGGCACCGAAACCACCTTGGCTCACCATCATCACAACTGCGTATTGTGGATTCTTCGTAGGCGCAAATGAGGCAAACCACGACGTGTCATCTTTGGCAGATCCGTCGTAGTTTCTACCGAAGACTTGCCCAGTTCCAGTCTTGCCACTGATTTCTACACCGACGCCAGCGAATGCTCCACGTGCTGTTCCAGAAGTAACGACCGCTCTCAGTGATTTCTGAAGAAATGTCAAAGTTTTCTTCTTGATTGGAAGTGTTCCGCTGATCTGTGGTTCAAATTCCTTTACTAATCTTCCAGACGGTTCGACAATCGCACGTGCGATTTGTGGAACTACTAATTTCCCACCATTTGCGAGTGCGCTGTACATAACTGCCATCTGCAAAGGAGTCATCAATGTATCTCCTTGGCCAATCGAAAAGTTGACCATATCTCCAGCACGCACCTTGTCACCATCGAGGCAGTTTTCACGAGCGAGCTCAATGAGATAACTCGTAAGTTGTGATTTCTTCGCGCGCTTTTCGTAGTTGCAGTAGAAATCCTTATTTCGTTCGTACCAGTTCTTCTTCCACTCGCGATTCGGGAGTCGACCACTTAACTCTGAAGGTAAGTCAATCCCTGTTTTCTTTCCGACGCCAAATCCAGAAGCAGATTTGAAGAAATAATCATTGGGATTAGCTACTGGTTTCAAGCCTCCGTCACGCACCCATTCGTCATAGGCGATTTGGTACCAAATTGAGTCACAAGAGATCGCCATCGCTGTCGTGAGATTAATGCGTCCGGCAGCTTTGCTATCGAAGTTCTTGAATTCGCGATTTCCAATTTGAACGGAGGCTGGACAGAGATAGGTATCGTTGAGGCCATATCCCGCATCTATCGCCGCCGAAAGAGAGATAACTTTGAAGGTAGAGGCAGGAGCGAATGTTCCTTGAATTGCGCGAGACAGCGCTGGAACTCCAGATTTCTCCGCATAAAGTTCTTTCGATTGCTTGACTGTGATGCCGTTTTCCCAGATGTTCAAGTCGTAATCTGGAAACGAAGCCATCGCCAAAACGTGACCCGTCTTCACATCCATAACAATCGCCGCGCCTGAATCGCCTCGATAGCCCATACCTCGTGCCCGCGCAATCGAATTCTTCAACTCAAGTTCGACTGCAGCTTGCAACTTCGCATTCAAATTTAGAACTAGATGATTACCAGGGACAGATGGAATGTTTCGTGATTCTTGAGTGACCGATTCCTTCCGATCTACGATTACGGTTTTTACTCCGGCCGATCCCCGCAGATAAGAATCGTAGACGATTTCTACTCCAGCTTTACCGATGAATTCATTTCGGTAATAGCGCTTACCTTCTTCATTGTTCAAATCTGCTTCCGTGATAGGGCCGATATATCCAAGAACATGAGTCGCTCTCTCTCCTGAATAACTTGGGTAATAACGGATTGAAACTGGCTCTGCTCCAATTCCAGGATAAAGATCTGATTGTTCGAGAATAGTCAGCACTTGATTCTCAGTTGCTTCTTTTGTAATAGGAATGGGTTGATATCGATTGCCATTCCAGCACCCATCTCTCTCACCCTTTGGAAGTTCACCACAGAGACGGGTACGAGCGAAAACATCAACGAAATCAAGTTTGAGAACGTCGGCAACACGGGCAAGAACCGTACGACCCTTGTCACTCTGTTTGTCGAGAATTGAACGATCTGCCGTCACCATCAACCCAGCTTTGTTGATGGCTATTGGGTTCCCTTCGTTATCAAGAATTAATCCACGCAGTGCCGGCGTGACAATATCTCGACTTTGAATGTCTAGCGCCGCTTCTTGATATCTAGGCCCATCAGCAATTTGCAAATAGAAAAGTCGCCCGACAAGAGCGAGCATTAGTGAAGCCACAAATATCTGTACGACCAAAAGGTTAAGTTGTGAACGACTACGCATCTATCGATTCCTCGCCGTCAAGGTTGCTCTATAAATTCCAATCGCGATTGGAACATAGAGAGGCGATAGCAACAGCGCCCATAGCGCATTCCCGAAAATCTCCTGAATCACATAGGTAGACGAACCCACTTCTTGTCCCAGAATCGCGCCACATAGAACAAAAGAAGTGAGTGCAATCGAGCTTCCAATGACCGTGACTGCAGACATAACGACAGGACTCAGCTCTGCATCAAGGGCTGCACGCACGTTGGTTGCTAAGACGTAACTCATAGCAGTCAAAATGAATGTCCAAAGCCCAAATGGTGCTTCGAGTGTAGGAGAGAGATCTGCGATGAAACCTGCGATGAAACCAGTGGCCACCGCACTGTTTCGTTCATCCTGCATGATCCAGGCCATAAAGAATGCAAGGTAAAGAGAAAAGCCTCCGATAAAGAAATCAATCTTGTTTAAAAAGGATTCTTGAAGCAGGAACAAAAGTGCGAATGTCGCAATGATTGCGGGTACTCGATTTAACGTCACGGCACTACTCTGTTGGAGATGGTTCAGGTGTCACAAAGACGGTGACTGTTGGTGCAGGCGCTGGCGCTCTTGGCACTAATGCATCGCCAGGATTTCTTCCAACGCTATCCAAAACCACGCTCACTACTCCTAGCGCGTTGAGATTAACAAAACCCATAACTCGACCCTGTTTTGTTAACTGACCTGTTGAGTTATCGATAGTGATTACTTTTCCGACTGGGACACCAGGAACAAATGGCTTATCCCCCGAACTACCGCGCGAGAGAAGGACATCACCCGGTTTGAGTTGTCCCGTAGCGCTCAACATTCGCAACGAGAATTTCCCTTCACCTTCGCCTGCGAGAATCCCCATATCTTGGGTTCCAGCAACTCTCACTCCGATTCGGAATGAAGGATCACTCATCAACAGAACCACAGCAGAGCTTTTCGTCGTAGATTTCACAACCCCCACAAGGCCTGCACTTGCGATTACGGTCATATCGCGCTTGATTCCCGCGTCAGTTCCCGCGTCTAGTACGACTGTCTCACTAAAAGTTCCAGTTCCACCTTTACTTATGACTCGTGCAGCAACGACTTTGAATCGAGCTTTGCCAGCAAGATCAAGAACGCCCTTAAGTTGTTCAAGCTCGCCTATGACATTGTCGCTCAAGATGAGCTTACTTTTTAACTCCTCATTCTCCGTTGTGAGCGCATCTATCTTTGAATTTGTACGACCAAGATTGGTGACATCAGTAAAGAGATTGCTAAACGGAGAGAGAATGTTGCTGCCCACTCGCTGAATAGGCGCAAGAAACGATTGCGTCCCGGTTCGAATCGAGGAGACAAGATTTACTCCCCGCAGATCGAGCGTTATAAGAAAGAGCGAAGTTACCAATAGTGAGACCCATAAGAGTCTCGTTCTATTCGCTCCTCGATTCGCCATGTGAAACCTAGCGGCGAGGCTCTGAGATTAGAACTTTCTCTAGCGCTTCGAACTCTTCAACACACTTACCGGAACCTTCGACGACTGCCGCTAATGGCCGCTCCGCGATATGGATTGGCAT
>JBJTHB010000102.1:0-2598 GCA_046094245.1 Actinomycetota bacterium | reverse complement strand
GAAGCGCTCGGGAAGAAATAGGAGTTGTAGTGGGAATCCTCGGAGTACTTGCCTTCATCGTTGCTTTGTTGGGCTCAGTCATGGTTCATGAATTTGGGCATTACATCACCGCAAAGCGCTACGGAATGCGGGTTACCGAATTCTTTCTTGGATTTGGCACGCGAATCTGGTCCACAACTCGAGGTGAGACTGAATTCGGTTTGAAAGCAATTCCAGCTGGCGGTTACTGCAAAATCTCTGGAATGTCTCCTCGCGAGGAATTACCAGACGATGTGAAACCACGTGCTTTCTTCCTAGCTACAGTTCCTAAGAAACTGGTCGTGCTCGGTGCTGGTTCTTTTCTCCATTTTGTACTCGGCATTGTTCTACTTTTCACTCTCTTTGCTGGAATTGGGACCTCTCAAATCTTGCCGAACGTCTCACAAGTCGTTTCATGCGTGCCTACTGGAAATGAATGCACAGCTTCTGATCCGATCTCTCCTGCGAAGAGCGTTGGAATTCAAAAAGGAGATCGCATCATTGGCGTTAACGGCGAGAAGAGAGATTGGGTAGACATCACTCCCATCTTGCGCTCTTCAGCAAACAAAGAAATCGTATTGATTGTCGAACGCAACAATCAAGAAATTTTGATTCCTGTGACGCTTGCATCACGCACAGTCGAAGGCGAAACGCGGGGATTTCTTGGCATCATCAATGAATTTGGATTGGTCAGAGAAAACCCCATTACTGCTATCGGCTCAAGTCTCTCTACCACCGGCTCTATCATCCAAGGCTCTCTAAAGGCGCTCATTGGATTACCTGCACAGATTCCTTCATTGATGCGTCAAACCTTCTTGGGTGAAGAACGCACATCAGATGGTTTGGTAGGAATCGTTGGCGTAGCTCGGGCGAGCGGCGAAACAGCGTCGAGCGGAAACCTCACCACAGGTGAAAAGTTTGCGACATTTATCCTGATAGTTGCATCATTAAATATCTTCGTTGGAATTTTCAATCTATTACCGATACTGCCTCTTGATGGCGGACATATGGCTGTCGCTCTGTATGAAGGTGCACGTCGCGCTTCGGCACGTCGCCAAGGTAAAGCTGACCCAGGCCCCGTTGATGTGGAGAAACTCACGCCCATCACGATGATCGTCTTCGTCGCGCTCGCATTCTTGACCCTACTTCTCTTATTCGCAGATATCTTCAATCCGATCAATCTGAATCTTTAAGGCAGAATAAGACCATGGTTAATCTCGGAATGCCACAAGCACCACTTCCAACACTTGCTCCACGTCGTAAGACCAAGCAACTCAAAGTTGGAAACGTCCTCGTTGGTGGCGATGCTCCGGTCTCAGTTCAATCCATGTGCACCACGTTGACTGCTGATGTGAATTCGACATTGCAACAAATCGCAGAGTTAACCGCTTCAGGATGCCAGATCGTACGTGTCGCAGTTCCAAGCCAAGACGATGCTGATGCACTCAAGCACATCGCGAAGAAATCTCAAATCCCAGTCATTGCTGACATTCATTTCCAACCAAAATATATCTTCGCTGCTATCGATGCGGGATGCGCAGCAGTGCGAGTTAATCCTGGAAATATCAAGCAGTTCGATGACAAAGTTAAAGAGGTTGCCAAAGCTGCTGGTGATGCCGGCATTCCAATTCGCATTGGCGTCAATGCAGGTTCATTGGATCCTCGATTGCTTGCGAAATATGGCAAAGCGACTCCTGAAGCGCTTGTTGAGTCAGCGCTCTGGGAAATCGGCTTATTTGAAGAACATGGATTTACTGATATTAAAATTTCAGTTAAGCATCATGACCCTGTCACGATGATCAAGGCATATCGCTTGCTCGCCTCGAAGTGCGAATATCCACTACATCTTGGAGTTACCGAAGCTGGCCCGTTATTCCAAGGAACCATCAAATCAGCGACTGCATTCGGAGTTCTTCTTGCAGAAGGAATTGGCGACACCATACGCGTTTCACTATCTGCCCCACCAGTCGAAGAAGTCAAAGTTGGTATTTCGATTCTTGAATCACTGAATTTGCGTCAACGTAAACTTGAGATTGTTTCCTGTCCATCATGTGGTCGCGCTCAAGTCGATGTCTACACCTTGGCGGAGAAAGTTCAGGCAGGACTACAAGGTATGACCGTTCCACTTCGCGTCGCAGTCATGGGATGCGTCGTAAATGGACCGGGCGAAGCGCGCGAAGCAGATCTTGGCGTTGCATCAGGAAATGGCAAAGGACAGATCTTTGTAAAGGGTGAAGTAATCAAGACGGTTCCTGAAGCACAAATCGTCGAGACTTTGATTGAAGAAGCGATGCGACTTGCTGATGAGATGGAAGCCGCTGGTGTCGCCTCGGGCGAACCGACAGTAAACGTAAAGTAATTCGCTAGGCTACGCCGCATGTTGCGGATGTCATCGTTATTTCTACGCACCCTCCGCGACGACCCATCAGATGCAACTGTTGCAAGCCATAAACTCCTAGTTCGTGCCGGATATGTCCGTCCGATAGCAGCGGGAATCTTCTCGTGGTTGCCACTCGGAGTCATTGCGCTTCGCAATGTCGAGAGAGTGATTCGCGAAGAGATGGATCGCGCTGGTTTTCA
>JBJTHB010000101.1:0-9005 GCA_046094245.1 Actinomycetota bacterium | reverse complement strand
ACTACAACACTAACACCCGTGTAGTTGGCCTCTACTTGGGACTAATTCTGGTGCATCTCTCAATCTCTTCTGCTTAAAATTTGCCTCCTATTGACCCGCTTGAACTAAATCCACTAGATGCTTTAAAAGGGCCAAATGGTAAGTACTGGTTTGGCACAGATCAGTTTGGAAGAGATATTTTTTCGCGCTCAATCGATGGAATGAGCCGTTCGCTATCCGTGGCCTTATTGTCAGTGGGTATTGCGGCATTGATAGGTGTATTTTTCGGCGTTGTTGGCGGGTTTTTCGGGGGTTGGCTAGATAACCTCGTAGTGCGAGCGAGTGATGTAATTTTCGCTTTTCCGGCAATTTTGTTAGCGCTCGCTATTGTTAATAGCCTGGGAAATTCATGGATTGACACCTCAATTGCAATTGCCATTGTTTACACTCCAATATTTGTCAGAGTGGCGCGTGGTCCAGTGCTCACAGTTAAAGAGATGGATTATGTGAAATCAGTTCGAGTGTTGGGATTTTCAACGCCAAGAATTTTGGTTCGCCACGTGTTACCAAATATCTTGGCACCAATTGTGGTCCAGATAGCGCTGTCTTTATCCTGGGCGATCCTAACTGAGTCTGGTTTATCTTTCCTTGGACTTGGCACGCAGCCTCCAGATGCATCCTTGGGATTGATGGTCTCAGAAGCTCAACCTTTGGCAGCATTTGCTTGGTGGTCTCTGTTCTTTCCATCATTATTCATAACCGTTGTTGTAGTGGGTCTAAATCTTGTTGGCGATGGTCTACGAGATGCGCTTGATCCTTCAAGAAGGAGTAGCGGATGAGTTATCTGCTTGAGATTAAGAATTTATCGGTTGTGATTTCAGACAATAAGAGAGTCTTAGTGAATGACGTCAGCTTTGGCATAAAGTCGGGTGAGGCGGTTGGAGTTGTTGGCGAAAGTGGTTCGGGTAAAACATTGTCAGCTCTCTCCGTTCTGAATCTGCTGGCGCGTGGCTTGAATACGGATTCAGGATCGATAAATTTCCAAGGCAAGGACTTGCTCAAAATTTCATCTGAGGAAATGCGCGATATTCGCGGCAATCAAATAGCGATGATTTATCAAGATCCCATGACCGCGCTTAATCCTGTAATGAAGATCGGCGAACAACTAATGGAAGTCTTAGATTCGCACCAGCACCTGATTATCGATAAGAAACAACATATTCTCAATGGTCTAGCGGCAGTCGGAATTGCTGATCCCAATCGAGCATATGAAAGCTATCCGCATGAATTTTCTGGTGGAATGCGTCAAAGGGTAATGATTGCTATGTCGCTGCTTTTGTCCCCCAAGTTGCTAATAGCGGATGAACCAACAACTGCATTAGATGTAACAATTCAGCGTCAGATTCTGGCGTTGGTCGCTCGTGAAAGAAGACGTCGCCAAATGTCTATGCTTTGGATAACACACGATTTAGGTGTCGTCGCAAATCTTGTAGACCGAGTAATTGTCATGTATGCGGGTCGAGTTGTTGAGGTAGGAACAGTCGAAGAAATATTCAAAGCTCCAAAACATCCTTATACCGCTGGACTGCTCGCATCTTTGCCTGCCGCAGATAATAACCGCGAGAAATTAGCTTCAATACCTGGAGTGCCACCAAAACCTTGGCAAGTAATTAATAACTGTGCTTTTGCACCACGTTGTAAAAGCGCCAAAGATATTTGCTTTAGTCATCGCCCTGAACTAACAAGCAGTGACGCAAGCTCTGTTGCTTGCTTTTTTCCATTGGGAGACGTTTCATGACATTAACAATTCTCGATGTCACAAAAAAGTACAACATCAAAGCCCAAAGAACTGTTGTGAATGCTTTAAACGGTGTTTCAGCCACAGTCGAGAAGGGCAAGACTCTTGGAATTGTTGGAGAGAGTGGTTGTGGTAAATCGACTTTAGCTAGATTAATTGTTGGGCTAGAACAACCAACTTCGGGTTCACTGAATTGGAGCGGCGAACCTCTTGGACAAGGCGTGCGCAATAGTCTTAAGAGTCATCACTCAAAAACCCAGTTGGTTTTCCAGGATCCGTATTCGTCGCTAAACCCCAGACAGACAATTGGCGCGTGTATTGCCGAGGTCATCAGACTCCACAAGCTGAGGGCAGATAATCAGGTTAATGCGCGGGTAATTGAATTGCTATCAGTTGTTGGAATTACGGAAGACATGCGGGACCGCTTTCCACATCAGCTTTCGGGTGGTCAGCGACAACGTATAGCCATCGCTCGTGCTTTAGCTGCGGAGCCAGATTTATTGGTGCTAGATGAACCGGTATCAGCGCTAGATGTATCCGTACGTGCAGATGTTATGAATCTTCTGGTCGATTTGAAACATAGATTTAATCTGACATTTGTTTTTATTAGCCACGATTTATCAATGGTTCGACACATTAGTGATGACATCGCGGTTATGTATCTGGGAAGAATTGTTGAGTATGGAAGTTGGCATGAAGTGCTTAGTTCACCAAAGCATCCTTACACTAGAGCTTTAATCCAATCCATTCCTGAACACACTTCGGTTCGAGGCATTGATTTTGAGAATGTCTTGGAAGGTGAAGTTCCAGATCCTGCCAATCTCCCACAAGGTTGCGCATTCAATCAAAGATGCCCTATTTCGGTGTCAGAATGCAAAGTAAAGGTTCCAGAGCTCCTTGAGTTTACATCCCACCATCTTGTCGCTTGCCCGGAGGTAATGAAATGAAAATAGTAGGAATGATTTCAGGTACCTCTTATGATGGAATTGATGTCACTTTGTGTGACTTTGAGGAAAACAGCGGAGAGATAACTTTAGAAATTCTAGATTTCAGGAGTTTTCCTTATGAAGAAAAGTTACATACCCTAATTTCAGACTCTATGCCTCCTCGATCGATTGACATGGAGCGCGTATGTATGCTGGACACCTATATTGGTCAAGCCTTTGCAGCTGCTGCTAAAGAAATAGTTGGAGAACACGAAGTGCAGCTAATTGTTTCGCACGGTCAAACTCTTTTTCATTGGATTGAAAATAATCGTGCACTTGGCACTTTGCAGCTCGGAGAAGCCAGCTGGATCGCCGAAAAAACCGGATTACCAGTTCTCTCCAATGTTCGTTCTCGGGATGTGGCGGCCGGGGGACATGGGGCTCCATTAGTAAGTTTGATGGATCAAATGATGTTTGGTGATTACAGCGAGCCTGTAGGGGCTTTGAATCTTGGTGGTATTTCCAATATCACGGTAACGGGACGAGGAATGACACCGATTGCCTACGACATAGGCCCAGCAAATGGCCTCATGGATGCTGCGCTGCAAGCACACTCGAGAAACAAGATTAAGTACGACAAAGATTCGCATATTGCCTTAAGTGGCGCAGTGAATAAGGATGTTTTGGCGAAAATGTTAGAAGAGCCTTACTACAAGGCTCAACCACCGAAATCAACTGGCAAAGAGCTATTTCATCTGCCATATATCGAAAGCTTCTTTGGCGGAATTGAGAAATGGAACATATCAGAAGTAATTAGAACACTTTTGGAACTAACTGTTGAAACCGTTTCGATTGAGGTTGATCGATACAAATTATCAAATCTCTATGTTCATGGCGGTGGCTCAGCCAATCCACTGATGATGAGTCGTTTGCAAGAACGTTTACCTAATTGCAAAGTCCAACCCATGTCGGTTTTGGGTCTTGACCCAAGACAAAAAGAATCTGCAACTTTTGCGTTGATTGGTTATCTCTCTTGGTTTGGATTACCAGGAGCGATTCCATCATGCACCGGTGCAAGCGGAAATCGTATTTTGGGCTCATTCACTCCTGGATTACGACCTTTACAGCTACCAAAGCCGAAGACTGAAGGAAATTACAGAGTAGTTATCAGGTAATAGTCTTGAACATCTCAACCTCAGCCTCTTTCCAGCGTTCATCAACTCTGGAAGATCCGGTTGGATGGAATCCAAAACTCCTATATAACCTTTTAGCGATTTCATTCTTCTCAAAAACCCATAACGTCATAGTGTTGAAGGACCTTTGGCGTAATCGAGTTTCTGCCTCCGCCAAGGATTTCTTGCCTATTCCGTGCCCTGCCTTATCTGGATTTACATACAGCGAAAAGAGATGCCCACCTTCAGGGTTGTCCTTATCTGCTCCAATTCGAAATACTGAGACGATCTGTGAATCAAGAACGCCAACCACAGTTTCTCTTCCATTCGGCTCAATCAATGAGGGTCGCCATAAATTAGCTGCCTCTTCAAGAGTCATGTGGGTGCGAACTTCATCAGATAAAAGATTCTTATACGAAACATGCCAGCAGGCATGGAACAACTTGGAAATATCAGTTAGCTGTGAAAGAGAAGCGGTAAGAAACTCCACATGATTAAAAGTATCACTGTTTCTCATCAAGTCGTTCATTTAAAGGAACCTTTTGTAACGGCGCTGCGCCAGGTTCTTGATTATCCCGTTATTCATGTCCGCGTTGAATTAGAAACAGGGGTTATAGGAATAGGAGAATGTGTTGCTACTCCTCAAATCTCTGGCGATAGTTTTGAAGAAATATGGGAAGAATTGAATTCAAAGCAAGTTTCGGATTTACGTGAGTTTACTCCTGAGACAATTGCAGAATTGAATCTACTGAATAGCAGCAAAGCCGCGTTAGATATGGCTTGGTGGAATATGGAAGCAAATCAAAGCTGTTCAGTCAGAACTGATATCACGATACCAATAGTCCCATTAATTGATCTACCAAAGATTATTGTAGATAGAAAAGCGGCCGGGTTTAAGAATTACAAATTGAAAGTAGGACAGGATTCAATTTCTAATCTATTACGTCGCGTAGAACTAATTAGGGAGTTAGTTGGAGAAAATACTTTGATACGCATTGATCCAAATCAATCTTGGCAGCTGGACTATGGAATTCGTGCAACGCAAGAGTTAATGAAAACTGCCGCAAATATTGATTACTTGGAACAGCCTTTGCACAAAGCTGATCTTTCGGGTCATAAGGCATTAGCGAAGGAATCTAGTATTCCTTTAATGGCGGATGAGTCATGTTTTTCCCTGGATGAGCTAGGAAGGGTAATCGAAACCGAAGCTTTCCAGTTCCTAAATGTAAAGATTCTGAAGGCAGGCGGAGTGGTTCCTGCGCTCAAGTTAGCTCGAGCGGCACAAGATGCAGGTCTACGAGTTTCCATCGGTTCAATGATGGAAGGTGATCATGGAATACGCGCAGCTGTTTATCTGGCTCATCTTGTTGCACCAGAAGTTGTTCATGATCTCGATGCAGCATGGTGGATAAAAGATAGTGCAATTGAATATCAAGCAGGTATGGTCAGTTTGTGACTTCAGCTAAGGCCATTGCTAAGTTTTCAAATCATGAGTGGCAATCACAAGTATTAGGTGAAACCTCGAGTTTTGGTGTATCTACAAGAACAAAAGTTAATGTTTTGACCAGCTTTGATCTGGCTTCGGTAACGAAAGTTCTCTGTACCACAACTTTGGTGCTGCGAGCTGTTGAATCTGGATTGTTAAAGATCTCAGATGAAGTAGGAGAATTTGTTCCAGAATGGAAATCAGCGGAGAAATCGGGGATAACTATCGAAGATTTACTTCGGCATGAATCAGGAATAGAAGAATGGCGTCCATTCTATATTTCTTGTTCTGAAAAAGAACAAGTGTTGTCGCACATAACAGCCCTCCCATTGCGTTATCCAAAGCAAAAAGAGTTTCATTACAGTGATCTCAATTTCATGGTTCTCACAAATATTCTCGGTAAGGTCTTTGGTGACTCGCTTGATCGAATCTTTGCTGCAGAGATATCTCAGCCTTTGGGGTTAAGAAACACTCAATTTGCAGCGCCCTGTGACGTATCTAATGTAGCTGCGACCTCAGTGGGAGACTGGATTGAGTACAAAATGGTTTCTACCAAATCGCCATACTCTGTGCCAGAAAATGTATCGGATTTTCATAATTGGCGCGAACATGTTTTATCTGGAGAGGTAAATGATGGGAATTCATTCCATATTCTGGGAGGGATATCTGGTCATGCTGGGCTTTTCTCTACATTACAAGATCTAAAAATCTATGTTACTGCGCTGTTGAATGGATTCATAGATATAGATTTAATTACTAATTTCACTCAATCCAGAAATTCAGATGCTCAAGGCATTGGCTTTCGCAGATTTAAACTCAAGGACGGTAGACATGCAATTGGACATTTTGGCTTTACTGGAACTGGCTTCGCAATCGACTTTGAAAAAGGTAGAAGCTGGATTTATCTAAGCAATAGATTACACACTACGGAAAGTTACAAACCTATGACCGAGATTTGGTGTGAAGAATTTAAGGAATTTTCTTTCCCGGGTTGAATATTCCCTTCGGATCAAAAACTCTCTTAATTGCGCGCTGCAATTCAATCACTCGCTCTGATGTTTCGCGTTTGGCAGAGTCGATCTTTATGGAGCCAATTCCGTGTTCACCCGATGCTGTTCCACCCAGTTCTTGAGCGACACCAATGATTGATCTAAAGGCTTGGATTGCGCGATTTTCAGCATCAGCATCCCCATGTTGATAAACGATTGTGGGATGCATATTTCCATCTCCTGCGTGGCCAAATATGCCAATAAGCAAACCCGACTCTTTAGCAATCTTCTCCACTTCGGAAACTAATTTGGAAATCTGTGAAATTGGGACACAAACATCATCAAGAAGTGCTGCGCCTTTGCGTTCTAACGCTGGGTAGGCAAGTTTGCGCACTTGAATCAGGTCAGCGCTATCCCGCGGATCATCGGAGTATGTGGCATCTAGCGCTCCATATTTCTCTACAATAGTTAGTGCTTCGGCGCATTTCTCTGGTAACTCATCGCTTTGGAAAAGAAGAACAGTTCCTACATTTTCAAAACCTAGGGGCTTCCACTCCTCTACCGCCCTTAATGTTGTTGAGTCCACGACCTCCAACATTGAAGGTCCCAATGCGACAAGTTCGGGAATTGCGGTCATTGCTTTGTCTATGGATGAGAAAGTGGCGATTAGAGTAGTGGCCGGTTTTGGTCTTACCACTAAACCAACCGTTATTTCAGTGACTATTCCGAGAGTGCCTTCTGAGCCAATTATCAAGTGAAGTAAATCTAGATTGGTAACTGACTTTTTAAGTGCAGATCCCAAAGTCACAATCGTCCCATCAGAAGTCACCATGCGAATTGCGCGGACATGATGCGAAGTAACTCCATACTTCACACAACACATTCCTCCAGCGTTAGTTGCAACATTTCCACCGATAGTGCTCCACTCACGGCTAGCTGGATCTGGTAAATATGCTAAGCCAACTTTGGAGACTTCTTTATCTAAATCTAGATTTATAACACCAGGTTCAACAAGAGCTACGAGATTTGCTGAATCGATTGAGATTATTTGATTCATCTTTTCTAGAGAGATAACCAGCGAACCTTCAATCGCGTTTGCACCCCCAGATAGTCCACTACCTGCACCCCGTGCAACTACTGGAATGCCGTGTTGATACGCGAATTTCACAGCAGTACTTATTTCAGCTTCATTTTTAGCTAACAAGACGGCGACAGGAGTACCACTTTGTGCAATCTGTGATTGGTCTCTGGAATACGAGGGCAATATTGCTGGGTCAGAAATAATCGTGGCCTCAGAACCCAAAACCTTTCGAAGCTCTTCTTTGATTTCCACCTGCTAACTGTAATGAGTAATGAGGGCTCTGGAATACTCTGCTTCCTTATGGCTCGCAACATCATCAATATTGAAGGCGTCTCAAAAGCCTTTGATATACGGCCGCTTTTGGCTGATGTATCGCTAGGAATTTCTGAAGGTGAGCGCATCGGAATAGTGGGGCGCAACGGTGGTGGTAAATCAACGTTGTTGAAGATTCTAGCCGGCCAAGAAGCGCCCGATGAAGGCCGCGTTACTCGCGCTAACTGGGCTCGGCATGGAATGCTCAATCAAGTTGATACTGCAGAAGCTGGTGCCACAGTTCGTGATGTTGTGATTGGAAGTAAGAAGACCCATGAATGGGCGAGCGATTCTGGAGTACGTGAGATTCTTGCTGGGCTCTTTGGCGGATACAACAGTGAATTGATGGATCGACCTTTTGGATCTTTATCAGGCGGCGAGAAACGTCGAGTCGGAATTGCAAAGTTATTAATTGAACCGCTCGACATTATCTTGCTTGATGAGCCAACAAATCATCTCGATGTCGAAGGTGTGGCATGGCTAGCGACGCATATTCGCAAGCGACGTGAACTCGCAGTCGTAGTGATTACCCACGATAGATGGTTCCTTGATGAAGTTTCAGATCAGATGTGGGAAGTGGTCAATGGGAAAGTTGAATCGTACGATGGAGGATATTCAGCGTATGTACTTGCCAAAGCTGAACGCGCACGTCAACAAGCCTCCGAAGATGCTCGAAAGAATAATCTGATTCGCAAAGAGCTTGCTTGGTTACGTCGAGGGGCTCCAGCTCGTACATCAAAGCCGAAGTTTCGGGTAGATGCCGCTAATCAACTCATCGCATCTGAACCTCCGCCACGAAATAAAGCTGAGCTATTGAACTTTGCAGCCAATCGCCTTGGAAATGCGGTTTACGAGATGCACCATGCTCGACTTGCGATAGGTGAAACAACCTTGATTGATTCACTGAATTGGAATATCGGACCAGGTGACCGCATAGGAATCGTTGGCGTAAATGGATCCGGAAAGACCACGTTAATGCGTACTTTGGCGGGGCAATATCGCTTTTCCGCTGGCAAACTTCAAGTTGGAGTGACGGTAAAGGCGGCTTTTCTATCGCAGCACCTCCAGGAACTCGACCCATCATGGCGAGTATTGGAAGCTGTTGAGAAGGTGGCTCTTCATGTAGAGCTAGGTGGAGGTCGAGAGATTTCTGCTTCCCAACTCTGTGAACGGTTGGGCTTTGATTATGAGGGGCAACAGCGGATGGTGCGCGATCTCTCAGGAGGCGAGAAGCGACGGCTGCAACTCACGCGATTATTGAT